>DZBP01000165.1 GCA_022729915.1 Draconibacterium orientale
GGGGCTGGGGGGCATTACAATAGAGTATAACATTTGCTAGAACTTAACAGCCCTGCCCCTTTCAGGGGGGTGGGTGGGGCGTTACAATTAAGTATAATAAGCCTCTATAAACAAACGTTTGGTTTTATTTTTGAGGTTTATATACATCAAAAAAAAACGAATACATTGATTTTAAGCTATAAAAAATTCGATTCATAAAATAATTTTTCAAAACATACATCAAACAATGCGTACAAAACAGATTCTTATTTTGTTAGTAATTAACTTGCTTTTGGTTGTAAATTCTTGTTCTACAAAGAAAAATACACGTGCTTCGCGTGCTTTCCACAATTTGAACACTCACTACAATATCTATTTCAATGCCAACGACAACCTAAAAAAGGGAGTCGCTAAGATTGACGCAAACTACATCGACAATTATACCGAAATACTTTCTATTTACCGTTTTGGCGACGCTACCTCCGCCTCTTCAGCTACTGGTGAAATGGAAACAGTTCTTAAAAAAGTAGCAGCGCTTATCAAACAGCATTCGATAAAAAAGAAACCTCAGCGCAAAGACAACAAAAAGATGAGCCAAAAAGAAAAGGACTTTTATGCTCAAACCGAGTTCAACAAATGGATGGACGATGCCTACTTGGTAATGGGACAAGCCTATTTTTATAAAATGGATTATAGCCAAGCGTTGAGGGTGTTTGAGTATATAATTCAAAATTTTAAGAACGAAGAAATGCTCCTCAAAGCGCAATATTGGATAGTGCGCACTCACATAGAACAACAAGACTTTAGAAATGCCAAATCGAAACTCGATTTGCTCAAGGGCATGGGAAAAATTCCTGATAAGATGGTGAAAGATGTGGCTTTGCTCACTGCGCACTTGTATTTGAAACAAAATGACTACGATGAGGCGGCTATTAAATTGAAACAAGCACTCCGCGAAACTCGCAAAAAGAGCGAACGTGCTCGCTACACGTTCATTTTGGCTCAGGTGTATCAGAAATTGAACAACAACACACAAGCTGCCGAATTGTATTCCAAAATTGCAAAGCTAAACCCAACGTATGAAATGCTTTTCAATGCCAACATAAACTCTGCGGTGGCATTTTCGGGTAACACAAAGGGCGGTGATATGATTAAAGTGTTGGAAAAAATGCTTCGCGATGAGAAAAACGAAGAATACAAAGACCAGATTTACTATGCGTTAGCTAATATTTTTAGAAAAAAAGGCGACATAGCAAGCGCAAAAAAATATTATACGCTTTCCTCAGCAGTAAGCAAAACCAACAAGAACCAAAAAGCGGTTTCGTGTTTGGCACTTGCCGATATTTATTTCAATGAGCCAAAGTACAAATTGGCTCAGGCTTACTACGATAGCACAATTATGAATCTCGACAAGAATTATGCTGACTACGAAGCCGTGTTTTTAAAAACCAAAAATCTTACTGCTCTGGTCAATAACCTTACTACTATCTTTGTGGAAGATAGTTTGCAAGGCGTAGCCAAACTTTCGGAAAAAGACCGCAAAACGCTTATAAACCAGCGCATACAAGACTACAAAAACGAAGAAGCTCGCAAAAAGAATGCACAAAATGGCAATTCAAACAACGACCCTATTTTTGACCAAGACTTGAACAATGTCAATAATTCGCAATCGTCCTTGCCCTTTTACAATCCAGCTACTTTGGCGCGAAGCATGGACATGTTCAAACGCAAATGGGGCGACCGCAAACTCGAAGACAACTGGCGACGCAGCAACAAATCTGTTGTGCTCGAAGCTAATGAAGAGAATCTGACCGAAAACAACTCAGAAGCTGACGACAAGTTTACACAAGAAGACGAGGAGTTTTATCTTGTTGGTTTGCCATTAACCGATTCGTTACTAACTGTTTCTGACCAAAAGATAGAAAAGGCATATTACTCTGCGGGTGAGATTTACATGGACAAATTGGGCGATTACAAAGAGGCAATTTCAATTTACGAACAACTCAACAAACGCTTTCCTGAGGGTAAATTCTTGCTCGATTCGTATTACAATTTGTATAAAATGAACAAAGACCTTGCGAAAGAATCGGAAGCAGAACATTATAAAGATTTAATTATAAATGAGTTTCCGAATAGTACGCATGCTATTTTGTTCACAAACCCCAATTATTTGAACCAGCTCAAAGCAGACAAACTCAAAGTAGATGAACAATACATCAAAGCATACAATGCCTACAAACAAAAGACTTATAACCAAGCTATTGAAATTAGTAAGCAGGCACTGGTAACTTATCCGCAAAATTATATTCAACCGAAGTTCGATTTTTTAATTGCATTGAGTATTAGTGCATTGTCAGCCCCCGATGCCTCTGTGCTACAACAGCAATTGCGCGAAATCATTAGCAAGTACCCAAAATCGGACGAAGCCGAAAAAGCCGACGAAATGCTCAAAACGCTAAACGAGGCGCAAGGCGATAACTCTTCGCAAGCCAATGAATTGTATTCAGGCAAAGCTTCGAGAGAATATTACTACGTGCTTATTTTGAAAAATTCGTTCAATATCAATAGAATAGAGTTTGATATTGCTAAATTCAACATCAATAATTTTAGCACAATTACTTTTACCGTTAGCAGCAAAGACTTATTGAAATCGGAAAAAATGATTACCGTAACAGGAATTACTAATCTGGACGAAATCAAAACTTACTTCGCTAAAATAAAGCAAGACAAAGAGATACGCAACGATTTAAAAATGGAAAATTTTGACGAATTTATTATTTCTGACGAGAACTTGAAAACGTTTGAAGTAGATAAGAATGCAAAACTGTATATTAAATTTATGAACGAAACGCTTTTGAAATAGATGAGAAATAGCTTCATTATTATACTTTTACTTCTTCTTTCGGCATGTACCGAAAAAATAGACATTGATTTGAATGTAGGTGAGAACAATCGCTTAGTGGTAGAAGGCGGGATTACAAACGAACTAAAAATCCACTCGATAAAGCTCTCACGTTCAGCTGATTATTTTTCAAACGAAGCATCTGCTACTGAGCTTAATGCACAAGTGAGCATTACTGATGGTGTTACCGTTTTTAACTTGCTAGATGCCAACAGTGATGGCATTTACGAAACTCAAAACCCAATGGCTGGAGTTGAGGAAACGCAATATACCCTCAATATTAAACTCACCGATGGCTCAGAATATTCAGCTAAAGCTTACATGAACGATGCTTTAACGCTCGATTCCATTAGGTATGAGTATGCTTACGAATTTGATTATGAGCAAAAGAAATTTGATTATGTTTATAAACTTTTTCTTTTTGCTCAGGAGCCTGCTACAACAGGCGATTTCTATCTTTGGGATTTGTATATTGATAATCAAATACAAACCGATACTTTGTACAAAAAACTTTTGACTGACGATAAAAATGTAAATGGAAATTATATTTTCAACTTTGAAATCTTTAGGCTCAAAAAAGAACAAGTTATAGAAAGTCAAGTGAATGCAAAAGTCTCGATGCAAGCCATATCAAAGGCTCAATATGATTTTATGCTATCTGTTCTTTTTGAAACAGTTATGAAAGGAAGCCCTTTTGATGGTCCTCCGGCTAACATTCCTACTAACCTTAGCAATGGAGCGCTGGGCTTTTTCTATGCCAATCCGATTATTTACGTAGAAACAACCATTTTGAAAGGACAAAACGCAGATTGATTTCTACGAATATTGTTTAAATTGCAAGTAAAATAAGTACAAAATGTTATTTTATTTGATTTCATAAGTGTTTGATTCAAATAAAATAGCATTGTTTATTAATTGCTTTTCTGTTCTTTTAAAACAAATTTGTTGTAAAGAAATAAAGCTACAACAGAAAAAACAGTGATAACAGCAAAAATGTACCAAATTTTATAAGGCTGATACGTTTGCCACAGATACGCATTCAACTCTGGCATCGACATTTCAAGTTTTTCGGCTGATGTGCGGTAAAAATCATTTTGAGTAAAATTCTCTGAAATTGCTGGCATATCGATACTTCTTTTTTCCATTTCCATTTTTAAAAGTTCGGTTTTGTCTGAAAGATTTTGATAGACAGTGCCCGAAAAAAAGCCAGCTAATTTATTGCCTGCCGCAAGAGGTAAATACGATGTACCCATGTAAAGAGCCGTTTTTTCACGTGGAGCTATTCGTCCGATGTATTCAGTAAATTTGGGCGATGCCGACATTTCACCTATTGAGAAAATAAACAAGCCCAAAATGATAAATATCGGATTGCCGGTAGCCATAGTAGTGCAAAGTCCTATTCCAATTACTATTGTGCCGCCAAGTATGGCATTGATGGCTTTGTAGCGCATCACAAAACTCGAGATAAGTATTTGAAACATAATTATAAAAAAAGCATCTAAATTCAAAAGCATTTCGGGATTGATGCCGCCTTCGTTGTTGCCAATTTTCTCCGCAAAGCCGGGCGAAACAGAAGCTATGCTGTTGCGCAAACTTTGTGTATCAACCCATTGGTCGATGAAATTGGGTAAGGTGAAGAACAATTGATTTAAAATTGTCCAAAAACCAACCATAATAATCAAAAATAGTGTTAGCTTAAAGTCTTTTAAAGCAATGTAAATATTTTTGAATGCCGAAGTTATTGATTGAACTATGCTTTCGTTTGTTTTTTGGCGTTCGGGTTCTTTATAAAACAACAAAAGCATCAGTAAGTTTACTACAATTGCTGATGCCGACATTATAAACACAATTTTCCAACCATAAGCATCGCGCAACTTTGATGAAAACAATGGACCCAAAAATGCTCCGATGTTTACCATCATATAATAAATGCCAAAGCCTATAGATGAATTTCCTTCATTGGTTGTTTTGGTTATTGTAGCTGAAATGACTGGTTTAAAGAGCGATGCACCTATTCCAACATACAAAAAGGCAAAATAAACAGCACCATAGCTTGTAAAAGTACCCATCATGTAGTAACCGCTTGCCAAAATTAAATAAGCTAAAATAAGCGTTCGTTTGTAACCGAATTTATCGGCAAGCGAGCCTGTTATTATTGGCAAAAGGTACAAAATTGCTGCCACCGTTCCCATAATACTGCCCTTTTGCTCTTGTGAGAAACCGAGCGCGCCTTCGTCGGTTGATTTGGTTAGATAGAGTGCCAATACCATAAACAATCCGTACCATGCCCAACGCTCGAAAAGCTCCATTGTGTTGGAAATCCAAAAGGTTTTAGAAAATTCTTTGAATGTCTTTGTTAGTTTGCTCATAAAATTATCTTGTTCTTTAGTTTTTATAATGTGGCTAAAGTAACAATTATTTTCGTTTTGATGCTTTTGTCATCGTTTTTTTTTGCCTATTCTTTTAGATTTACTCAAAATTTTGGGGTAATTTGTCTATCAAAAGCATTGCTTCTTTTTCCAATTCGGAAAATTTAATATCGTATTCAGACGAACTGATTTTTCTGTAATCGAGTGCCTCAAGTAATGCGTTTGATTTTTCAATCAATTGCTTTATTGCATTGCTAAATTCGTGAAGTTGTTCGTTTTGTACTTTTTTAATAGATTTCTTGTAAGAATTTATCTAAACCTTTCTGGTTTAAGTATGTACTAAAATATTCTTTTGTCATCTTTTGAAAGTTTAATTTTTTATAAATTTAAATACTTGCACAATTTAAAAGTAAAAACACAATCGCATTGAGCAAGTATTTATATAAAAATAAAATAAAGGCAGAATCTTAATGCTGATAAAATTCTTTCGCGTTTTAACATTATCTATCCACTTTTATTGCATAGGCGACATTTCCACTTTTAGAGTATAAGCACCTGAATCTAAGCCGTTAGCACCTGCTACACCAATCACCAAGCGGTAAGTTCCACCAAACGAATCGAAAGCAACCCAACGTGTGTGGTCTTGGGTTTTTCCGGCTTTTTTGTAATCCCATTTGTGTTCGGCTTCGCACGAACTGCATGTAGCTATTTCTGGAGGAAGTACTGTGTTTGAAGTGCCATCTAAAATTGTATAAACACTCATGTTTGCACTCGTATTTTCAGGAATTACGGTTACTTTTATGTTCATATTGGCGGGTACAGTGGTTTGGTATAGAACATGTTTGCCATTAAATTTTGTGTTTTGAGTTGCCGGAAAACAAGCCATACTACTCTTGGAAGCCCACGACAAATCTTGCATAAAAACACCTTCATTTAAATTGCCTTTCAAAGTTTCACCTCCGACAGGAAGCATAAACAATTTAGCAATTACTTTATCTTGTTGAGTATTGTTCGGCACATCGGCTTTGAGGTCAAATTTAATTTTAAAAGTTCCTGATTTTAAGCCGTTTGCTCCGGTTATTCCTATTACAATTTTATAATCGTAGGTAGTTGAATTAAAATAAATCGAACGAGTATGGTCTTGGGTTTTGCCCACTTTTTCTCTTTCCCATTTTCTTTCCGATTCGCAAGCTACGCATGTGGAAATACTGGGTGGCATGGAGTTGTTGCTTTTTCCTACTTGAAAGCCGTAAATACTCATATTTTCACTCGGATTGTCTGGAATAAGTGTAACTGTCAATTCGGCATGAGCCGGAATGGTTGTGATATAATAAACATGATTGCCGTTAAAATACGTATTTTCAGTTGCAGGCCAGCAAGCCATGCTGCTTGTATTTGCCCATTCGAGTGAGGATAAAGAGTTTCCAACTGAGAGGTCGCCTGAATAAATTCCTATTTTATTGGGCGTTTCGGGAACTCCCCACATTTTTTGCGCCTCTAATGTTTGAAATGCACAAAAAACGATTAGAAATAAAAATAATCTCTTCATAATTTAAACATTTTTTTAGTTGATGGAAATAAAAAGGTTTATGAGTTAATCAACATAAAAAATGTCATTCATGTTGATAAGTAAAATAAATTTAATAAAAAAGTTGCATTAGTGACTTGAATTTAGGATTT
>DZBP01000166.1 GCA_022729915.1 Draconibacterium orientale
TGGCGAAGGGTATGTATGAATGTTGATTTCCATTTTTCAGTTTGGCGAAGGGTATGTATGAATGTTGATTTCCATTTTTCAGTTTGGCGAAGGGTATATATGAATGTTGTTTTGCTATTTTTCATTTGGAAATGGACATGTATGAGTGTTGATAGGCTGTTTTTCATTTGGAAATGGACATGTATGAGTGTTGATAGGCTGTTTTTCATTTGGAAATGGACATGTATGAGTGTTGTTTTGCTATTTTCCATTTAGAAATGGACATGTATGAGTGTTTTTACTAATTCCGATTTTGAAAATGGGCATGTATTAATGTTGTTTTGCTATTTTTCATTTGGAAATGGGCATGTATGAGTGTTTAATTATGCTAAGTTAAGATTTTTGAAAATGCTTTTATTAAGTTCTAATAAGATATGATAATAAACTATAAGTTATCAATTCACTGCACCGACCCCCAACCCCCTGAAAGGGGGCTATACCAACGTATTGGGGAAACTCCCCCTTTCAGGGGGAGGGGGGGTCGTTACAATAGAGTATAACATTTAGCTAAAATCTTAAAACAGAAAAAGAGCAATTATCTTTATAATTTAACTTTGCTGATGTATATATATTAACCCCTCGTAAAATGCGTTTGTACAAAGAAACTAAACTTAGCTTTAGCTTCTTTCTTTTAAAATGAGTGGCTTACTATTAACTACTATACTTAATGCTAATTTATTGAATATACAAATAAGAATGTTTGCATAGTAAATAGAATAAAAAAATTAAACTTTTTTTAGTATAATAATGGCTAAATTTGGTAAAATGTATATAAGAAACAAGGTTAATTAACAATTATTTTAAAAAATTTAACATTTATAATCTATTGTAATATTGATAGTTAAAAAAAATTACAAACATTTTATCAAAAAAATATCAATAAATATTTGTTTTATAAAAACAAGAAACTATATTTGCAATTATAAAGTAATTAACTAATAAATAAAATAAACAAACTACTAAAAATTAAATAGATGGATGAAACCAATTTAGAAACTAATGAGGTTATAGTAAATACTGTTTTAGAAGTAGAAAACAATGAGTCTTTAGAAAAGAAATCATACAGAAAAACAGTACCTACCAATGACCACGACCTTTTGGCTGTAATAAGAACATTACTACCTAAATGGGACGAAAATGAATTCAGAGTCCTTTGGATGTCGAAACTACGATTGACCGAGAAATTCGATTATTTTACTGACTTACTTTACAACCGCACTACGGTAGGTGCCTCACGTGGCAACATTACAGGCGAATTAAAAGAACTTCACAAAGAAGCAGATATAAGCATAGAGCATGTAAAAAACCGTTTGTCTGAAAAATTAGGCTCAAAAAGAAAAGCCATAGAATGTTATCGCGAGATAGGTGTTGTTAAAGAACAAACTTATAAGTTGCCTAGAAGCAAAGAAATGCGTGTAAATAGCTTTGAAGTACTACTTAATGGTCTTAAAACTTACGAGTTAGAAAATACTACCTTTGGAAAAGAGTATTGGACTGACTTACGCGACAGATACTCAAGTTTTGTAGATTTAGCGCGCAACACCGATGGTAGCGTTTCGCACAAAGTAGGAACTCTTAACGAAGAGCGTAAAGAATTAAAGCAGTTTTTTAACTCTTTTATATTAATTATCCGTGCCAATTACCCAACTACTTGGCAGAGCGTGTTGAGAGACTATGGATTTCAAAAAGAAAAATATTAGGTCTAAAATATAAATACTATAAAAAAGACAACGCAAGTGCGTTGTTTTTTTTTGCTCTAAATTGCACTTTCTATCCTTTAATAGGGTCTAGTTATTCGGTTATAAAAAAAATGTAGGTATTTTTTTCTAAAAAAGAAAACCTACACATCACACCTCCCTCAAGTTGTTGCAATCAATACATCATTCTTTCTAATAGTCAAAGGATAAGGCATTCATAAAAAAAAACAATCCATTAAAATGATAAACGGTTAATGCATTTAAACATTAAACATCTATCATTTTAAGATGGTGCAAAAAAAGTCGTTAAACGTTTTCGTCTTGTTTCTTACCAAACAATTTTTTTCCTGCATAAGCTATTCCGGCAGCTGCTAAGAAACCTAATCCGCCATCGATAGGAACACCCGTTGGACCACCAATGGGACCTCCACCGCCAGTTCCACCCGGAGGACCTGCTGGAGGTGCATACATACTAGTTATTCCGATTGCTAAAAGAAATGCCAATGTTAATAATGTTTTTTTCATATTGTTTTTAAATTATTAAATTGTTAGTTTTGTTCGTTGTTTAAGTCTAATATTCAATGTTTTATACAAACTTACTCTCGTCATACTATACAAAACACATAGCATAAAATATCTAACAAATATAATAAATATAAAATTTGTTTCCAAATTTTCACCCAAGATATTCAAAAAGAATAACTACTACTATTTAAGGACTAATTAAAGCATATCTTTGTTGTTTTACCAACCTATTAAAATGTTATTTCCTATTTTTTTTTTGAGGTGTGGCATACCTTTTTTACTACAAAAGAAATGATTTAAACGGTTATGGTTTACCTATTTTGGTAAGTAAAATTCATTTTTTAATACCTAAAACTCTATGTTTTACTATTTATTTTATTTGAAAAATAGTCAATCAAAACAAAAAGACCTATGCTATTAGCATAAGTCTTTGATTTTTAAGAGTGGAGAATACCGGAATCGAACCGGTGACCTTTTGACTGCCAGTCAAACGCTCTAGCCAACTGAGCTAATCCCCCTTATTTTGTTTCATTTTCGAGTGCAAAAGTAAAACATATTTTCATTTTGCAAAAAAAAAGAATCATTTTTTCAAAAAAAAACAAACATATCAGATAATCAATGTACTTTACCGTTTCACGAAAATCGATTTTAAATAGGATATAAATAAAAAAGTAGCATCTACCTAAAGGGTTAAATACTACTTTTGATTGTGTAAGGAGTGAAAAAGGATTTATATTTAAGCTGCAAAGTTAAAAAAACAATCTCATTTTTAAAACTATTTAACACTTCATAGTTATGGATTTTTTAAAAAAAAGCATCATAAAAACAACAAAAATACTGATTAACAATAATTTAATAGCCTTAACATTTTTGCACAAAAAGTTGGCACAATAAAAAAACTGAAAAATAAGTTATATAACTAAGAAAATAGTTGTAAAACTGAAAAACAAGTTGTAGCTTTGTACCATCAAAAAATTAATAAATTATTCAAATGGAAACATTGACCAAAACAGAAGAAAAAATAATGCAAATTCTTTGGAAACTAAAACATGGTTTCGTAAAAGATATAATAGATATATTGCCCGACCCTAAGCCTCCTTATAATACCGTTTCGTCGATTGTAAGGATACTCGAAAAAAAAGGGTTTGTAAATTACAAAGCGTATGGTAAAACATACGAATATTATCCTATAATAAGTAAGTTAGAATACAAAAAGCATAGTTTTAAGCATTTTTTGAGCAACTATTTCGATAATTCTTATGAAAATGTAGTTTCATTTATGGTACAAGAAAACGATTTAAGCGAAAAAGAAGCATTGGAAATTAAAAATCTTATCGATACTATGTCGAAATAAACAACTATTTATCATTAAAAAAACAAAACAATGCAAAATTTCTTTCTCTATATGGCAGAATCGAGTGTGCTCTTAGGAATTTTATATTTCCTTTACACTCAGCTATTTTATAAAGAAACCTATTTTGAATGGAACCGCATCTACTTACTTGGCATCATAGTGTTGAGTTTAATTTTCCCACTGATAAAGTTGCCTTACGAACTGTTTCAAAAGATAGATAGGGTAACGATGTTAAGCCTCGAAAGTTCTGATATTTATTCAGATAGTTCGTTTGTAAACGTACTTTTGCAAAAAGAACAATCAGAATCATGGTCAAACATTTTCCCAAAGCTTTTCTACATCATCAAACTATTTTATGCAGTAGCTTCGATTTATTTTTCAGGTATTTTTGTACATAACTTAATACAAATACTACGCCTCAAAAAATCGAGCAAACTAATAGAAAAAGGTGATTTTGTACTCGTTGAAACAAAAAATGTAAACGAAACCTTTTCATTTTTCAATACCATCTTTTTGGGTAACAACTTTGAAAATTTATCAAGCGATGAAAAGAAACAAATTATTGAACACGAAAAGATTCATGCAAGCCAACTGCACAGCCTCGATGTACTGTTTGTAGAAGTAATCAAAATTATTTTTTGGTTCAACCCAATCGTATGGCAATTGAAACAAAAAGTAAAAGAAATTCACGAATACATTGTTGATGCTGAAATAGCTAAAAGAAATCTTCCGGCAGAATATTCTAAATTGATAGTAAAGCTGTCGATTAAAAATATAAAGAATTATTTGCCAAGTGCCTTTGCCGATTCAAAACTCAAAAATAGAATTTTAATGCTTGCTAACAAAGAGTCGCAAATGCTAAGAAAAAGAAAGTTTTTGATAGGATTACCTCTTTTGTTCTTTGTTCTGTTTAGTTTTGCATTTACCAAAAGCCTACTTTTAGGAAATGGTAGCTCATATACATATAGTTACAAAGAGTTTTCGAGTCCGGTTCCTTCAACTACTAAAATAGTAACACCTTATTTTACCAATAAAGTGATTACTAAAAAAATACAGAAAGAAAAAGAAATTCTCGAAATTAAATTTAAAGTATCGCACAGCGAAATAACCTTCAATTCGTTTGATAAAATGCCTGTAAAAGCAATTGCTTCAGGCAAAATATTAAGCATAAAAAAAACAGACAACTGGGGTGCAGAAGAGTATGAAATAACAATACAACACTACAATGAGTTTAAAAGTATTTATAAAAAACTATCGGAAAGTAGGTACAAATTGAACTCAACTGTAAGCGAAGGTGATACTTTGGCTGTAATGGGCAACCACGAAATTTATAAGATAATTGATTTCAAGCTTTTAAATAAGAATAAAGCTGTAAATCCATTAAATTATATTGAATATTAACTTTATAAAAAACTATAAATAACTATTTTAATTTACTAAATTTCAAAGAAAATGGAAATAAAAAAATACGATAAATATAGTTTAGATAAAAAAAGAATTTTCTTTTTGCAGATAGGTTTTATTTTAAGCTTGCTAATCATATTAGCTCTTTTTGAGATAGTTACAACAGGTGAAACGAATACAGAAGTTTCGGAAATCGTTGAAATGGAGTTGGAGTATGTACCCATTGAAATAGTACGTACAAAACCCCCAGCAGAAGAAATTGCAAAACCAACAAACAACGAATTTCTGAAAATAGTTAACGACAATACTCAAACAGCTGATTATGAAGATATAAATTCAATAAAATCGAAAGAATATACAAGCATACAAGTTACAGAATATAGCACAGAAGAAATAACGCATATAGATATATTAAATTATAACAAAAAACCAATCTATATGCCCAATAAATGCAAAACACAAGAAGAAAGTGAGCGCGAAATTCTCCGATTTATCAAAAAAAACATGGTTTATCCGGAAGAAGCAAGAGAAAATGGAATGCAAGCAAAGATTTATGTCAAATTTATGATAGACAAAAACGGAATATTAAAGAATCCAATAATTCTCAATAAATCAGATAAATTATTTGAAAAAGAAGCAATTAGAATAATAAAAAAACTAAATACTTGGGAAGCCGGATACGAAAACGGACAAAAAGTAGATATGTGGTACACAATTCCGATTGTTTTTAAATTGATATAGAATAAGTTGCAACTAAATATCAATAATTTTAATTACAAATTTTCAGTATTAACAAAAAAAGTTTTCAACAAACGAAAAAAAAATTTCTTTTTAAAATGAAAGTTTCTATCTTTATGCCCGAAAATTGAACAGGGTTTCGGTGCTAATCTAAGAAACCAATTTCAAAAAAAACCAACTAAAAAATTAATCAATTAAAGAGCCCTGTCGAAATCTTTAAAAAATTCAAGAAAATGGAAATCAAAAAGAACGAAAAAGCAGATTTGCAAAACTACAAAGGTTTGTTTTTCCTAATCGGATTAGCAATATCGCTTGGCTTATCGTTAGCCGCCTTTGAATATAAATCGTATTCAGGTACAGTAGATGTAATTGAAATGGAAGCAGGCGAAGTAGTTGAAGATATGACCGAAATTACTCGTCAAGACCAACCCGAGCCAGAGAAAATTGAAAACAAACCACAACCTACTCAGGTAGCTGAAAGACTTGTTATTGTAGATGACTCTAAAGATTTGGGCGACGATGATATGGACTTTGATGCTGACACCGACGAATCTGATGCTATTGTAGTGGACGATTCAGAAGAAGAAGTAGAAGATGTAAAGATTTTCGTAATTGTAGAGAAAATGCCTGAATTTCCGGGCGGAGACTTGGAATTGAGAAAATACATTGCACAAAACATCAAATACCCTAATATTGCTCGCGAAAATGATATTCAAGGTAAAGTATATGTACGCTTTGTTGTTACCGAAAAAGGAACAGTTGAAAATGTTCAAATAGCACGTGGCGTTGATCCATTACTAGACCAAGAAGCTATCAGAGTTGTTGAATCACTTCCTACTTGGAAACCAGGCGAACAAGGTGGTAAAAAAGTGAAAGTTTGGTACACTGTGCCTATCAATTTCCAACTTCAATAAATTGCTTTTTTAAATTTTAAAAGCATATCTTATTAAAACAAGCTAATCTCTTTTTTTACAAAGACATGGCATAAAATAAAAAAGAGGTTGCCGGATTTTTTTCCGTCAACCTCTTTTTCTTTTAACAGAATTGTATATCTTTGTAGTTCTTTTAATGAAAGAAAATGTTAATTATTTAGACTTTATACA
>DZBP01000167.1:0-3164 GCA_022729915.1 Draconibacterium orientale
TTTTTTTTTTTGAACATTTTTAATATATTAGTAAGATTTTCAGAACGAAATAAAGGTGAAAGCATACTATTAAAAGTGTAAATTTTAAGCAAAAATACTGTGATAAGAAGTGAACGGAATTTAAATGTGTATTTAATTTAGCTAAGTGCTCAGATAATTATTTGATAACAAAAATGTTGGCTTCATTTAAAAGATTGGCACTTGTGCTTAATATTAACTTACAATTTTAGAGAAAAATGCAAATAAATTTGTGTTATTTATTAAAAAATAATATTTTTTTTGTATATATAAAAGGGAATTAAATCTATCTACTCCTTACATAAAAACGAGTAAAAGTATGTATTTGAAAAAAAAAGTAAATAGAATAATATTCATAATTAGCTTATTTTTAATAATTTTGTGGAGTTCGGAACTATATGGGCAAATTAATGAATACGAAATAAAAGCAAGCTTTTTGTTTAAATTTGGAAAATATACAGAATGGCCCAAATACGATGACGATTTTTTCATAATCACAGTCATCGGAAGAAATCCTTTTGCCGACAGTTTGAAAAAAGTAGCTGCAACTAAAACGATAAAAGAGAAAAAAATTAAAATCAGATTCATTAATTCTATAAACGAAATTGGTAATTCAAACATTCTATTTATTCCAAAAACAGAGAAAAAAAATCTGGAAAATATAATTAAAGCAACTCAAAGCAAATCAATACTTTTGGTTTCGGAATTTTGCGATGCAGCAGTACAAGGAACTCATATCAATTTTTATTTGAACAATGAAAATAAAATTCGATTTGAAATTAGCAAAAAAAATCTAAAAAAATCGAATTTAAAAGTAAGTAGCTTGCTTTTAGATATTGGAACAGAGGTTGATTAATATTAAAATAATGATGTCTTTAATAAATAAAATATCAATTAAATATAAAATAATATTAATAATACTCTTTACGAATATTATTTTAATATCGATTGGTTTTATTTTAGAAATCTATTATACTAAGAAATCATTGACTAACAGATATGTAGAAGATATAGGCTTTTACTCAAAAAAAATAGGTGAGCAATGCGCTTCGAGCCTCGATTTTGATTTTTCAAGTGATGCCAAGCGTTTTTTGAAATTGTTCGAAAATGTTAAAACAGTTCAGAAAGCCTATATTTTTAATTCACATAAGAAGCTTTTTGCTCAGTACGACGCCGATAGCTTAAACACAAAAAACAAAACAATTCCTCAATTATTTTCGTTAAAAAAAGATTACAGATTTGTAGGTGATACTTTGTATTTTATTGAAAAAATTGACTACCAAGGCGAGTTTGTTGGAAATATTTTGGTATTAGCCGACACTAAAATCTCGCAAGAAATGAAAGAACGTTACCTTATTTTAGGCTTTGTTTCGCTTGCGTTAATGCTATTTGCTTCTTTACTAGCCAATTATATGCAAAGATTTATTTCTACACCTATTATAAAATTGTCTGAAACGGTAAATAATATTGCTGAGCAAAAAGATTATTCGATACGAATAAAAAACGATTACAGCGACGAAATAGGAATTTTAAATACCAAGATAAATAATTTTTTGGACGTTATTCAAAACCGTGAAATTGAGCGCGACGAGGCTGAATTTGCTCTCAGAGAGAGCGAAGATAGATTCAGAAGCTTAGCCGAATTATTGCCCGAAACTGTTTTTGAGGTTGATTCATATCTCAATTTTTTGTTTATAAACAAATCAGCAAGCTTTACTTTTGGGTATTCTGAATTGGAAATGAACAGTTTAAGTTTTAAAGACATTATCATTGCTTCAGAGCACGAAAAAGTTTATTCTATCATTAGTAAGTTAATTAAAACGCAAAATTCGCTTCAAGACGAATTTATTGCTGTTCGGAAAAATGGTGAGCAATTTCCTGTTCTTCTGTATGTTAGCCCTCTTTATCGAAACAACTTGCCCAAAGGTTTTAGAGGTATTTTAATAGATTTTTCGGAACTCAAAAAAGCTCAAAATGAGATAATTGAGTTAAACAAAGATTTGGAAAAGAGAGTAAAAGAGCGAACACTCAAATTAGCCAAAGCAAATCAAGAACTTTCGGAAGTGAGTTATATTTCGGCTCACGACCTTAAAACTCCTATACGTGGAATTATACAGCTAACTACTTGGATTTTAAATGATTACAGAAATGATTTAAACAAGGAAATTGTCGATAACCTCGAGATGCTTTTAAATAGAGCCAACCACATGAACAAGCTTGTTAATGGAATTTTGGAATATATAAGCATAAGTCAAAACAAGAAAAACAGAACTAACTTTACTCTTAATGAGGTACTTACAACAATAACGCTGCAAAAGACATTTAACCGGCAAGTTGTATTTGAATTAGAAGGCGAAAACGATATTTTACATTATGAGAAAAATCATTTGGTTCAGATTTTTGCACATTTAATTGATAACGCTATAAAATTCAATAAAAATAATCTGGTAAAAATTTCGATAAAAATGTTGTCTAACGAATTTGAACATACTTTTTCGATAACTGACAACGGAATAGGAATAGACCCAAAATATCATAAAAAAATATTAGGTGTATTCAAAACTCTTTCATCTGAATATTCTAATCAAAATGTTGGAATTGGGCTTGCATTAGTCAAAAAAATTATAGACCTTTACGATGGAAAAATATCAATTCAATCGGAAGGTGAAGCTAAAGGCACAACTATTACTTTTAATTTAAAAAAATAATACAAAGTGATAATGAATAATAACAAACCAATACTTCTTGTAGAAGACGATCTTATTGATTCAATGACAGTTAAGCGTGCATTGAAGGAAATAAAAATTGCGAACGAAATTATTTTGAGCGAAAACGGTGAAGAAGCATTAGAAACTCTCAACACCATGCAAACGCTTCCTTGTATTATTTTGCTCGATCTTAATATGCCAAAAATGAGTGGTTTAGAGTTTTTAGCAATTATTAAAAACGACAGCCGTTTTAAAATGATTCCGGTAATAGTGCTTACAACTTCTAAACAAGAAAAAGATAAAATTGATAGCTATAAGCATAGCATTGCCGGATATATTGCAAAACCTGTTGATTATATGCAATTTGTTGAAGCTTTGAGAGTTATTAATTTATACTGGACTCTTAGCGAGCTACCAAGTTAAAGAAATAGTTACCTT
>DZBP01000167.1:3264-6855 GCA_022729915.1 Draconibacterium orientale
CTACCAAGTTAAAGAAATAGTTACCTTTTTTTTTATAAAATAACCATGAATAAAGAAGTAAAAGCAAATATTTTGTTTATCGATGATGACCCAATCGACCGATTAGGCTTTAAGCGTTTTGCTTTGAGCGAAAAATTTCCTTATGATTTCAAAATATCAGGCTCCATTAAAGAATCAATTGAATATATTGAAAGTGAAATCTTTGATGCAATTATAAGTGATTTTAATTTAGGCGATGGAAATGCACTTGAAATTATTAAAAGTACTGCTATTCCGGTAATTATAATCACTGGAATTGGCGATGGTGAAACTGCCGTAAAAGCCATGAAAGCAGGAGCTTACGATTTTTTAATTAAAGATAATTCAGGTGATTATTTAAAAACACTTCCCATAGCAATCGAAAACGCACTTAAACACAAAAGAGCTGAAAAAGAGCTAATTGAATATCGTGAACATTTAGAAGAAATTGTAAAACAGAGAACAATTGAACTCGAAAATGAAATAGAAGAGCGTAAAAATACCGAAAAGGAATTGCTTTTAGCTACTCGCAAAGCCAAAGAATCGGATAGATTGAAATCTGCTTTTTTGGCTAATATGTCGCATGAAATTAGAACGCCTATGAATGCAATTCTTGGGTTTGTAAGCCTTTTGGAGAACGACGACATTTCTATTGAAGACCGCAAAAGTTACACAAATATTATTCAGAAAAATTCGATTCAATTGCTCGAAATCATTTCAGATATTATTGATATTTCTAAAATTGAATCGCAACAACTCAAGATAAAATACAGCAAATGCAATGTAAATAAATTGTTGCAATCGCTTTTTACTCAATTTGATGCACAAAGAGAGCAATTGGGAAAACGAAATATTTCGCTCAGTTATCAAATGAATTTGACCGATGAGGAAAGTACTATCGAAACCGACGAAATTCGATTAACTCAAATAATTAATAATTTACTTTTAAATGCTTTAAAATTTACCGAAAAGGGCGAAATAACCTTTGGATATTCTTTTAAAGGACACAAACATTTACTTTTTAATGTAAAAGACACGGGAATTGGAATTAAAGACGACAAAAAAGCCATTATTTTTGAACGTTTTAGGCAATCTGAAGAAAGTAACGCACGCTATTATGGTGGAACTGGTCTAGGATTGTCAATATCAAAAGGATTAGTAGAACTTTTGGGTGGAAACATTAGTGTAAGCAGTCAATATGGTGAA
Organism: Draconibacterium orientale; assembly: GCA_022729915.1. Lineage (GTDB taxonomy): Bacteria > Bacteroidota > Bacteroidia > Bacteroidales > JAIFNL01 > JAIFNL01. The sequence continues at coordinate 4,489 of DZBP01000167.1, forward strand.
GGTTCGACCTTTTATTTTACAATTCCTTACACAAAATACGAAGAAAAAATAATGCACAATGTACCCGTGCCCGAAAATAACCAAATTAAGCTAAATCTTGAAGGAAAAACAATTTTGGTTGTGGACGACCGCGATGATGTGTTAAAATTTATTAGCATTTTGCTCGAAAATACTCATGTTAATTTACTTTTTAGTTCCAACGGGCTTGATGCGGTAAATGTCTTTGAAAAAAATAAGAACAAAATAAATTTAATACTCATGGACGTTCAACTTCCGGGAATTGATGGTTATGAGGCAATTAATCGAATAAAGAAAATTAATTCGCAAGTTCCTATTATTGTGCAAACGGCTTATGCTTTTTCGGAAGATAAAGAAAATTCTATGAGTATAGGCTGTGCCGATTATTTAACCAAACCAATAAGTAAAAATGAATTGTATCAAAAAATAGCAAAACACATAAATTAGGAAATGCTTTTTTTTTAAAATTCGAGCTTAAAAGCGTCTTTTAATTCTATCAATGCACTGTTTTTTTCAATTAAATAAGTTAGTTTTTCTGATTGAGAAAAAATTGGCTTTTGGCTTTCAATGGTTTTTACTTCTAAAACAAGCTCTATTTGTGAGTTTTTTATTTGAGATTTAATAAAGCCAGATAGTTCGCTGTAAATCAATGCTATTTCATCTTTTAAAGTCAAATTGGGCATAAAAAGATAAATTTTATTTTCCGAAATTTGAATCGAAGGTGTGAGAAGTCCATTAGAAACTCTAGGCTTTGCATTTTTTATCTTATCAGCAAACAATTTAATTGCTGTTTGAACCTGAGCAACCGTAAATTCTTCATTTGCATCTGCATTAACTGGCTCAAAATCAATTAATTTATTTTCTACTTCTGCTTTTTGTTCCGGAATTTTCCCTTCTTTTGCATCACGCAAACTAGGCATTATGGCACTACGGTTTATATTGCTTTTTCTAACTGCTATTTGTGGAGCAATGTCGACTACTAGTGCTGATTTTTCGTTAGTTTGCACATTTTTAGCAGGTTCTGTTTTCTCAGAAGCAGCTTTTTTTAATTCGTCAGCTTTTTTTTTTTGATTTGTTAAAATATAACAAAGTTCAATGAGTGCAAGTTCAACGTGCAACCGCTTGTTGCTGCTAGTTTTATAATCCACATCACACTTGGCAACGATATTTAAACCTAAATACAAAAAATCGATATTGCATTTTTTTGCTTGTTCAAGGTATTTTTCTTTTATTCCGGCTCCAACTTCAAGTAATTTTACGGTTTCGGGATTTTTACACACCATTAAATCTCTAAAATGGCTTCCTATTCCAGTTACAAAATGCTGAGCATCAAAGCCATTATCTAAAATCTCATCGAATGTTAGCAATGATTCTGCAATTTTTTCCGACAAAAAATAATCTGTTAATTTGAAATAATAATCGTAATCGAGCACATTCAAATTGTCGATGGCAGCTTTGTATGTAAGTTTATTTCCGGCAAAACTTACAACTTGGTCAAAGAATGACAAAGCATCACGCATAGCTCCGTCAGCTTTTTGAGCAATGATGTTAAGAGCTTCGGGTTCAGCTTCAATATTCTCACATTTAGCTACATACGCCAAATAATCGGCAGCACCTTCCACTGTAATTCGGTTGAAATCGAATATTTGACAACGCGATAAAATGGTTGGTAGAATTTTATGTTTTTCGGTAGTTGCCAGCACAAAAATAGCATGGCGAGGCGGTTCTTCAAGCGTTTTCAAAAAAGCGTTAAAAGCCTGTGTACTAAGCATGTGAACCTCATCGATGATGTACACACTGTAGTTTCCTATTTGCGGCGGAATGCGCACTTGGTCGGTCAAACTACGAATATCTTCCACCGAGTTGTTCGATGCTGCATCGAGCTCGTGAATATTGTACGAACGATTTTCATCGAACGCTTTGCACGATTCGCATTGGTTACAAGCCTCAAAATCAGCCGTTGGGTGAAAGCAATTTATTGTTTTTGAAAAAATACGAGCACAAGTAGTTTTTCCAACTCCACGAGGTCCGCAAAACAAATAAGCGTGTGCTAAATGCTTGTTTTTGATTGCATTCTTGAGTGTAGTTGTAATTGATTTTTGCCCTACAACCGAGTGAAAATCAGCCGGTCTGTATTTTCGTGCCGAAACAATAAAATTATCCATATTTTAATTTTAAAATTAAGCTAAATGCTTAATTTTTAGTAAGTTAAACTCAATTACTCTTTTTAGAAAAATTAAGTGCAAAGTTAAAAAAGTTTTTTTCTATTTACAAAATGCACACAAATTTATTTCTCAACTAATTTCTAAATCGACTTGAAATTCTTGAATTGTTTTTAAATAATCAAGC
>DZBP01000168.1 GCA_022729915.1 Draconibacterium orientale
TCTAATTCAATCTAACTCAATCTAATTCAATCTAACTCAATCTAATTCAATCTAACTCAATCTAACTCAATCTAATTCAATCTAATTCAATCTAACTCAATCTAATTCAATCTATTTTCGACAATTCAACCCTAATTTTAGTCATTTAACACTATAAAATTAAGAATTATTGCAAAGAATATCGCTAAATAAATAAAAATATACCAAAATATACCAAAATATACCAAAATAACACAAAATAGCTGCTATTTTTATACTTGTGTATGCAATTCACAGCTTTATACCTCCTCAACACCGTACAAACTTACAAAATGCCCGTACCAAACGAGAATATTTATTACAAACGCTTCTCTAATCAACAAAAAAAACAATTAACAATTAATAATTGATAATTAACACTTGATTTGCATACAATTAGGTATTTTAATGCCAAATAGTTTTCAACACCTCTATTTTAATAAAAAATGTTTGCGTATTTTTGAACACTGTATTAGACCACAATAAAACAAACAACACAATGAATAATTTCACTCATTTACACGTACATACGCAATATTCGATACTCGATGGTGCTTCCAACATCAAAGACCTGATAAAGAAAGCAAAAACCGATGGAATGACCGCCATCGCCATTACCGACCATGGCAATATGTTTGGCGTAAAGAAGTTTCACGAAGCAGCTCTTGCCGAAGGAATAAAACCAATTTTGGGTATCGAAACCTATGTGGCTCGCCGCACACGTTTCGATAAGATTGACAAAATAGACCGTTCGGGCTATCACCTCATTGTGTTGGCAAAAAACAAAGTGGGCTATCATAATTTGATGAAACTCTCATCATTAGCCTACATCGATGGTCTTTATTATCGACCCAGAGTGGATAGAGAATTGTTGGAAAAATACAACGAAGGCTTGATTGTTTGCTCGGCTTGTCTTGGTGGCGAAGTGCCGCAGCACATTATGAAAGGCGATATGCAAGCCGCCGAAGATGCCATTTTGTGGCACAAAAAAGTATATGGCGATGATTTTTACCTCGAACTGCAACGACACAAAACAGGAAACCCAAAAAAAGATTCTGAAATATTCGACAATCAAGTAAAGGTAAACGCAGCCATGTTAGAATTGGCTAAAAAACACAGTGTTAAAGTGATTGCTTCCAACGATGTGCATTTTATTTATGCAGCTGATGCCGAAGCGCACGACCGACTCATTTGCCTAAACACTGGCAAAGACCTCGACGACCCTACACGTATGCAATACACCAAGCAAGAATTTCTCAAATCGCCTGCCGAAATGAGCAAACTTTTTGCCGATGTGCCCGAAGCGATTACCAACACAATGGAAATAGCCGACAAGGTGGAAGAATACAAAATAAACTCAGACCCTTTGATGCCCGACTTTGGATTGCCCGAAGGTTTTACCAACGAAGACGATTACTTAAAACACATCACTTACTTGGGTGCTCAAATGCGCTGGGGCGACAATTTGACACCAGCTATTCAAGAACGCATCGACTTTGAATTGGAAACCATCAAAAAGATGGGATTTCCGGGTTACTTTCTTATTGTTTGGGATTTTATCAAAGCTGCCCGCGAAATGGGCGTGATTGTTGGACCCGGACGGGGTTCGGCTGCCGGTTCGGCTGTGGCGTATGCCATTCAAATTACCAACATCGACCCTATAAAGTACGACCTTCTTTTTGAACGTTTCTTAAATCCCGACCGTATTTCGATGCCCGATATTGATATTGACTTTGATGATGACGGCAGACAGCAAGTTCTCGATTGGGTAGTAGATAAATATGGTGCTAAAAGAGTTTCGCACATTGTTACCTTTGGCACTATGGCATCTAAAATGGCACTCAAAGACATTGCGCGTGTACACAAAATGCCACTTCCCGAAGTAGATAAGTATGCCAAACTGATTCCCGACGATGCTAAGAATCTAAAAGAAGCTTTTCAATCGGTTCCCGAATTGAAACAAGCGTACAATTCCAACAACGATTTGGTTTCGAGTACGTTCAAGTTTGCCGAAAAGCTCGAAGGTTCGGTTCGACAAACGGGCGTTCATGCTTGCGGTATTATTATCGGAAAAGAAGATTTGATGAACAACATTCCTGTTTGTACAGCCAAAGACGTGGATTTGCTCATTACTCAATACGATGGTAAATTTGTAGAATCGGTTGGAATGTTGAAAATGGACTTTCTTGGATTGAAAACACTTTCGATTATCAAAGAAGCACTCGACAACATCAAACTAAGCAAAAACATTACCATCGACATAGACAATGTTGTGCTCGACGACCCAAAAACCTTTGAGCTTTACTCACGAGGCGAAACCACAGCACTTTTCCAGTTCGAGTCGCCCGGAATGAAAAAACACCTCAGAGCTTTAAAGCCCAACCGCTTTGAAGACCTTGTGGCAATGAACGCCTTGTATCGTCCGGGTCCTATGCAATACATTCCATCGTTTATCAAAAGAAAGCACGGCGAAGAGAAGATTGTATATGACCACCCGCTAATGGCGGATTTCCTTGCCGATACTTATGGGATTACCGTTTACCAAGAGCAGGTAATGCTTCAATCGAGAGCCTTAGCCAATTTCACACGCGGGCAGTCCGATACGCTTCGTAAGGCAATGGGTAAGAAACAAATAAAAATGATGAATGAGCTAAAAGTCTTATTCACTGCTGGCTGCAAAGCAAACCCTGAATTTATGAACCCTATTGGTGGCGATGAGGCAAAAGCCGATAAACTTACCGATAAGATTTGGGGCGATTGGGAAGCTTTCGCTTCGTATGCGTTCAACAAATCGCACTCGGTTTGCTATGCTTATGTTTCGTATCAAACGGCTTACGTTAAGGCACATTACCCAGCCGAGTTTATGGCTGCCGTTTTGAGTCGAAATCTTTCCGACATAAAGAAAATTACAGTCTTTATGGACGAAACCCGCCGCATGGGTTTGAATATTTTAGGTCCCGATGTGAACGAAAGTTACACTAAGTTTACCGTAAACAAACAAGGTGCTTTGCGCTTTGGCATGGGTGCTGTAAAAGGAGTAGGAGATGCCGCTGTGCTCGACATTATCAACGAACGCAAGGAACGTGGCGAGTTTAAAGACATTTACGACTTTGTAGAGCGTGTAAATTTACGCACCGTAAACAAGAAAACAATCGAATCGCTTGCATTGGCAGGTGGTTTCGACTCTATGCCCGGTGTTACACGCGAGCAGATGTTTAAGGAAGACACCAGCGGACAGTCGTTTATCGAAACCTTGCTCAAATACGGCAACAGTTTCCGCAACGACCAAAGCCAAAACCACAATTCGCTCTTTGGCGGAATAGGTGGCGGCAATGCCGAAATTAAAAAACCAGTTCCTGAACCTGCCGAAACTTGGGGTAAACTCGAACGTCTCAACAAAGAAAAGGAACTTGTAGGCATTTACATTTCGGCGCACCCGCTCGACGATTTTCGTTTAGAATTGATGCAATTCTCTAACCGACAACTTTCCGATTTTGAAGACATGCCCGTTATGGACAATCAAGATGTGAAAGTGGGCGGAATTGTAACCGCCGTAGAGCACAAAACCACTAAAACCGGAAAGCCTTTTGGGTCTATCATGCTCGAAGATTATTCAAGTACGTACAAGTTTTCGTTCTTTGGCAAAGATTATTCTACGTATCGCGATTTTATGTACGAAGGTACTTCGCTCTTTATCAGTGGCAGAGTGCAAAAAAAATCGTGGGGCGACACCAATGAGCTGGAATACAAGATTAACAAAATAGAATATCTTTCGGATTTAAAAGACCGCATTAAATCCTTGTCGCTCAAAATCCCTATCGAAAAGCTCGATACTACCATGATTACGGAAATAAAACACATGATAGAAACCAACAAAGGCAATGCCGAATTGAAGTTTTTGATTTACGAACCTAGTTCTAAAACTTGGGTGCAAATGCAATCGAAAAACTACAAAGTAAACGTTACAACCGATGTGTTAAATTTCTTAGAAGAACATTCCGATATAATGGAATACAAACTCGGATAGTTTGGTTAAACTGATACGATGACTTTGGAGTCATCGTATCAATAATTCTGTATTGAACTAAAGTGGTTTAAGCACCAGTGTTTTTTATTGGAGCATTTTTTTGTAATCAAATAAATTTTAAGCACTTGGCAAACGAAATATTCAATTTATTTTGTCTTAGTGCTTACGAGTTTTCTTTCGAGTACAAATTAATAATGAATTAAAAAAGAAATATAATCAACCACTTCTGGTGATGAGTGCACTTGTCCTGAATGTCCACGAGCAAGCATTTCTACCTTTGGTTCTGGGGTGCAAAGCTTAGCATATTCCAAGATAGTCATTATTGTACCATAGCCACATACCGAAATGTTGTTATCTTTAACTACCTGTTCTATTGTTGCCGAATTTTTATTCAATATCTCATTTACAACCAATTGGTCTTTTCTAAAACCTTCGCTAACACTTTCAAAATGAGAAAAATCGCTCGATGCGATTAGTAGAATATTTTTCTTTAACAGTTTATTGGTTTCAAAAATTTGGAGAGCAAGTTCCATTGCGTTTGTAAAAGTTTGTTCGCCCATAGTTATTGGCACTATTTTAAACAAATAAGGCAAATAATATTGCAACAATGGCAGCATTACTTCGCCCGAATGCTCGTGTTTGTGGGCATTAGCATTTTTAGGGAAATTTAAATGTTGCAAAAAATCTTGGTCTATTTCAACCAACCCCAAAGGGCTTTCCCAGTGAGAACATTCTTCGAGCGAAATCCAATTTCCAATTCCTGTATGATTAGGATTTATTATAAAAATAGTATCGTATTGTATTGTTTGTAAAGCTATTAACTTAAAAAAGTGAACCGCTTGGGTAGCTGAAAAAATATAACCCGCATGAGGTACAATTCCACCAATAATTTGATTCTTGGCAAGCAAAAGATTTATTTTTGCAAGTTCTTTTTGCTCTACATGTGCAATCATTTCAGTCAGTTCTTCTTTGTGGGAAGGGTAAAAACGCCCTGCAACAGCGGCTTTTCTAATTCTTTTCAATTCCATTCGTTGTGGTACTTAATAGAAAACGTATAATGAATTATAAAAATACTCGAAATGAAAAAACAATAATTGACAATTAACAACTCATTTTTTCAAAAGCCACTTCTCTGCTTCTTCAAAATCCTCAAAAAAACGTGTTGTTAAGTTTTTTGCGTTGGTTTCGTTCATCAATTGTTCTACCGCAACCGCCAAAAAAATATCCTCATTTTGAATAATTGCATGCTTTTTTAATTCTAATTCTAATGAAATGGGAGTAATAACAAGGTCTATCCACTCTTGGTTTTCAGGAATCCACGAATAAAGAAGCTTTCTTTCGTCGATAAGTACAAATTGAGGCTTGTTTTGCTTTAAAGCCTCCGCGTAGAAAAGCATATTTTCTTGCATTTCCTGTCAAGTTGCATTTTTAGTTGTTGGTTTCCAAATATTGTATTGAATGGAATGTTCTTGGTTGAAATAAATCTCAATGAAATGATTGTCCATTTGCTTTAAATCTAGTTGATACAATGACTAAATGAAATTGAACTTGATACGAAGACTTTAATTCTTAGCATCAATTATTTATAGCCTTAGCTAGTTTGTAGCAATCGAATCAGACAAAATTTTATTGGTAAATTTTATCATTTCTATGTTCGTAACTAGCTCACCGTCTTGTGCTTCTATATTAATATATTTTTTATTGTTAAGCCCACAGTAAACAGATAAAGAACCATCGTCGGTTACTTTGCTGTTGTTTTGTAAAATTACATTGAAATTGTTGTTCTTGAATACATCAAAAAAATGCTTTTCAGTAACGTATAAAAAATTATCTACATCAGCGTCTTCATTTATAAAAACATCGGCAGCATCGGCTTGGTAAACACCTCCTTTTTTATAATCTAAAATAGAATAACCATTATTGCCATTGTTATGAATAGCTACAACCATTTCAGCTTCTTTGAGTAAGCTATCCACTATAAATGCACCAAAACTTTCTACTATTTTTGCAGCATCGGCATTGTATTTGCTGTATTTTTCCAAACTTGCTTTCACTCCCGTGGGAGTAAAAATGCGGTTGGGGTCAAAAATATAGTTTTCGCCACCAAGTTTGAATTTTACCAATCGTTCTCCTGAATGGTTCAATTCAACAAATCGACCGTTAAAGTTGCAATCCAATTGACTTTCAATAGCACCTACTGCTGTATTTTCATCATCGTGCAAGCTGATGTAGAAAATTTTACTTTTGGTACTTTCATGAAATTTGAACTTTACCGTATCGCTTCCCAATACAAATTTTTTAACCATTTCTACTTGCAAAAGTTCTTCATCAATTCCTACGTTTGCCTTACTTATAGTGTCTTTCATATCATTGAAATTGCTACATGATATTACAAACGTTATTATTAAAATATAAATCATTTTCATTGAGTCAAAGTTTTTTTATTTTCTATTATTAACTATTTGAAATGTATTTTTAAAGATTTTGATTTCATTTTCAGAACCATCGATACATCAGTGTTTGAAAAAAGATTTAAAAAATGTTGATATACTGTTGTATCCTTTTACGAAATTTGTTGTGTTGGTTATGGTAAAATAATAACTAACAATTAATAATTGATTATTAACAATTATAAAACACCGTATTTATTTTACAAATATACAAAATTGATAAAATAAAAACTAATTTATTTAAAAATATTCTAAGTTTTTATTTTCTTTGTGAAACGATTTTTTTTGATAAATGTTCTGTTAATTATCAAAAAAATAAAATAAAAACGATAACACGATGTATTTATTTTAAATT
>DZBP01000169.1 GCA_022729915.1 Draconibacterium orientale
TTGAATACTACATCGTAAATAGGGTTTGGAATAACGAAGTAATCATTCGTATCCACTGTATCTATATTTGTTTTTACTGTTTTCATTCCTAAATACTTAATTAATTTACCGATGTGCAAAGTTACAAAAAAAATGTTTTCCTTTCAATCATTCTACAATTTATTTTTTATATGCAGTTTGTAAAGTGCTTACAATCTAATCTTTATACAAAATGGAACGTGTTAAATGATTTAATCTATAATTATTTTTTTTGATGTGATTTTAGAAACTCTAAAGCCTAATTTTACTTAATTTTAATTTTGGCTACATAAAGATTATCATGTTAAAAAAAAAGTATCTACAAAAAAACGATTTTCAAACAAATTTAAAATTACATTAAAAAACAGGGGTCTATTTGTAAAATTTAGGTTAAATTTTAGAAAATACCCTAAAAAAAATTTATTATTCCAGAAAAATACTCCATTTTTGCAAAAGAAATAAAAACAAACGCTTTTTCAAACAAAACATAAAATAAAAAAATCATGGGACAATTAAGATTTAAAGCACTCGAAGATTTATTATCGAACTCGCGCGAGCTGTTGCATTTTGATTTTACTACTCAAAAAGCATCGCAATATTATGGAGAAAATGTATTCGACATATCAACAATGCAAAAATACGTTTCAAAAGAAGCTTACAAAAGCGTTTTGGAATCCATCGAAAAAGGAACAAAAATAGACCGCCGCATGGCTGACCAAGTTGCCGCCGGAATGAAAGCTTGGGCTATGGAACGTGGAGCCTCTCACTATACACACTGGTTTCAGCCACTTACAGGCAATACTGCCGAAAAACACGATGCCTTTTTGCACATCGACAGCCAAGGAAAACCTTTTGAAAACTTCGACGGCAAATTGCTTGTGCAACAAGAACCTGATGCTTCGAGCTTTCCCAATGGTGGAATCAGAAATACCTTCGAAGCTCGTGGATACACAGCTTGGGACCCTTCGTCGCCAGCTTTTGTTATAGGCGATACACTTTCTATTCCTACTATTTTTGTGGCTTACACAGGCGAGGCTTTAGATTACAAAACTCCTTTGCTCAACTCACTAACTGCCTTAAACAAAGCAGCTACCGAAGTTTGTCAGTATTTTGATAAAAATGTAACCAAAGTACATGCTAACTTAGGTTGGGAACAAGAATACTTCTTGATTGACGAAAGTCTTTGCCTTGCACGCCCCGATATTTCGCTTACCGGACGTACTTTAATGGGACACGCCTCATCGAAAGACCAACAATTGGAAGACCATTATTTTGGTTCAATTCCTATTCGTGTAAAAAGATATATGCAAGAAATTGAAATAGAAGCTCATAAATTGGGTATTCCAATCAAAACTCGCCACAACGAGGTTGCACCAAATCAATTTGAATTTGCTCCTATTTTTGAAGAAGCAAACTTAGCTGTTGACCATAACCAATTGATTATGGACTTGATGAAATCAATAGCTCGCAAACACAAATTCCGTGTATTGTTGCATGAGAAACCATTTAAAGGTGTAAACGGTTCGGGAAAACACAACAACTGGTCGATGGCAACTGACACAGGAGTAAACTTACTTTCGCCGGGCAAAAATCCAAAAAGCAACATGCAATTCCTTGCTTTCTTGGTAAATACCGTAAAAGCGGTTTACGACAATCAAGATTTGTTGCGTGCAAGCATTGCATCGGCAAGCAATTCGCACCGTTTGGGTGCAAATGAGGCACCTCCTGCAATTGTTTCGGTATTTTTGGGTCAATATTTAACCCGAATACTCAACGATTTGGAAGGCAGAGTAAGCGAAAAGAAAATGACTCCCGACGAAAAAACTGAATTGAAACTTGACATAGGCAAAATACCTGAAATTCTGCTCGATAATACCGACAGAAACCGTACTTCGCCTTTTGCTTTCACTGGAAATCGTTTTGAGTTCCGCGCGGTGGGTTCGGGCGCAAACTGCTCGTCGCCAATGACTGCACTTTGCACATCGGTAGCCGACCAGCTTGCTCAATTCAAAGTAGATGTAGATGCTTTGATTGACAAAGGCGTGAAAAAAGATGAAGCTATTTTCCAAATTATCAAAAAATACATTGGTCATTCGCGTGCTGTGCTTTTTGAAGGCAACAATTACTCCGAAGAGTGGGCTATTGAAGCTGAAAAAAGAGGACTTACCAACATTAAAAACGTGCCTTTGGCTTTAGATGCTTTGGTTAGCGAAAAAACAAGAACTCTTTTTGAAAGAACAAAAGTATTGACCAACAGAGAACTCGATGCTCGTCATCACATTCTGCTCGACGATTATACGTTGAAAATTCAAATCGAAGCACGTGTATTAGGCGATTTGTCGATGAACCACATTGTGCCAACCGGAGTAAAATATCAAAACGAATTGATTAACAACGTAAGAGGTTTAAAAGAATTATTCTCTGCTGAAGAATATAAATCGTTAGCCAAAGGACGTTTAGATGTTATTAGAGAAATTTCGGGACATATTTCATCTATCAAAATTAAAGTTAACGATATGGTGGAAGCTCGCAAAGTGGCTAACAAATTGGAAAGCCCACACGAAAAAGCTTTGGCTTATTCTAATACTGTTGCTCCATTCTTGGAAGACATTCGTTACCACATCGACAAACTCGAACTTATTGTAGATGACGAGATGTGGCCTCTTCCAAAATACCGTGAAATGTTGTTCCTTAGATAGTTTTGTTGCAAAACAAATTGATTGCAACAATAAAAAAAAGCCGATGCAAATAATTGCATTGGCTTTTATTTTAAGCACTTTGACTAACGAAATATATAATTTAATTTGTCTTAATGCTTATAATTCATCTAGGATTTAAACAATCAGAATATTAAGTACAGCAAATATGATTTTAGCTAAAACCATTAGCTTTAATCTGATTATCAATTCATCTAAGAGGATGCTTTCCTGCACTTGCTAACAAGTTTCTTAAATTTTGTACTTCAATTCTATTTAGTTTTAACTCCTCAATTGTTACTCTTCCTATTGCAGTTATTCCTATTATTTCCAAAACATCATCGCTCCATTTAAAATTTTTTGTCCATTCTTGTTTTCTTGGGTTAAATAAATCTACAATTTCACCGGTTAAACTATCGAATCCGTTAATTTTATTATACTTATAGTTATTACAACCTTGACAGGATAAGGCAAGATTTTCTTCAACTGTTTTTCCATTTCTGCTTTTAGGAATAATATGTTCTATTGCAAAAGGTTGTGGTGAAATATTGGCAGGACATTTACAATACTCACACAATCCATTAGCTCGCTTAAATACTAATTCTTTCAATTTATCAAGCGACATATAATCGAGGTTTTAATTGTAACTGCTCGATTACTTCATCTAATGATATATTCTTCAATTTTCCAAATTCCAATAAATATTCTAACCTTTTAATTCCTAAATTTTCCATGTACGAAGTTAATTCAAGTAATTCTTGATATTCATCTTCGTCTATAATTTCATTAGTTTTTTTTTTCACTAAAAAATTATATCTTTTTTGAATTACGGAAGGTGCACTTGCATTGATTTTTTTTAATAATTCTGTTTCGTTGTGGGTTAAAACAGTAGGTAATTTTTTTCGTCGTAAATCAATTATTTCCTGCATCACTTGGTCTAATTCAATTACATTCAATATTGCTAATGATTGATATATTTTGTCCAATTGCTGACCATGAGTTAATGTATTCATATTTAAAAAATTATTTATCCTTTTACTATGAAACAAAAATAGTTGTATATTTATCTTCCAAGTGCTTAGATAATACTTTAATTACAAATATTATAGCTTGATTAAAAAATAATACAAATATTTGATGCAAATTTAATTTTTTTTTTTGAATTTTCCAAATAGTTTTAATTCTCGGTAAATTGAACAAAAAAAGGCTCTGTAAATAACAGAACCTTTCGTGAATCTATGAGCGAGAAACGGGACTCGGACCCGCGACCCCGACCTTGGCAAGGTCGTGCTCTACCAACTGAGCTATTCTCGCATTATTTTCTTTTGCGTTGCAAAGATAAATTGCTTTTTCAATTCTGCAAAATTTTTTTTTGTTTTTTTTACACTTTTTTTTGCTCTTTTTTTTTAAGAATTAGTTGCTGCTTGATTTTCAAATAGTAAACCAACCATTAAGTTGCTGTGTCTAAATTTCAGTTAAGCACTCAGACAAAATAAATTGTATATTTTATTTTGCCAAGTGCTTAAAATTTATTTAATTACAAAAAGGCTTGCTCAAATTAAAATAGCACTGGTGCTTAATTTATTTTCTTTTGAAAGAAAAATTTCTTATTTTTGAAAAACATTTATGCTTAAATGCAGTGAACTATAAAAACATTTATTTTTACTCGTATTTTTTTGCATAAAAAAACATTTAAACACAAAATTAATAATTAAAACTGAACATATAAAAACAATGAATATTTATTTTGCTGCTTCTATACGTGGTGGTAATCAAGATGTTGCTTGGTATCAAAAACTAATTGCGTATTTGAAAAAATACGGAAATGTACTTACCGAACATATTGGTATTGAGAATATTGATTTATTAGAATCGAAAACTCAAAGCGATATCGAAATTCACGACCGAGATATTGAATGGCTTATGCAGGCTGATGTAGTTGTGGCTGAAGTAACAACTCCCAGCTTAGGCGTTGGCTACGAGATAGCTAGGGCATTTGATGCAAACATACCGATTATTTGTTTTTTTAGACCCCAAAATGGCAAAAAACTTTCGGCAATGATTTCTGGAAACAAACAAATAAGGGTTTTTGAGTATCAAGGCTTAGAGGATATCGAAAAATATCTCGATGAAATCTTCTAAAATTGACTGAAATAAGCACCAGTGCTTTTTTTATTATTGGAGCAATTTTTTTTTGTAATCAAATAAAATTTAAGCACTTGGCAAATCGAAATATACAATTTATTTTGTCTAAGTGCTTAGTATCATTCAAGTAAGCATTTGGTAAAATAAAATTTGCAATTAAATTTTTTGGACTACTTAATATTAAAAAAAAATCAAATAACAATGAAAAAAACTTTATTTTTAGTACTTATTTTTATGGCAACAGAGCTGATGCTGTTTGCCCAAGATGGCACAGGTCCGTTTAGAAAAGATGTAGTAACTCGCAAGAAAATCAATTCTAAATTCAACGAATTGTATATGCAGAACTCCGAAATTGGTTACTTAACGTTTCCTTATACACAACAAGGCTCTCCATACGATTATCTTCTTACCGGACATATTGTGCCGCATTACTATGTTTTTCCGACCGATTGGCGAATAGGTTTGGTAATTACTCCCGCTGTGCGTGTGCGCATTATGGACGGACCATCAAAGCCTGTAAGAACACCCTCGTACATTCCGGGTGGAACGTTTTATTTCAAATTGAATCGTGATACTGCTCATTACAAGTACCTTAGTGTAGCTATTTTTCATCATTCCAACGGGCAAGATGGCGCACCTTTAAATCTTGATGGAAGCATCAATTTAATCAATGGCAATTTTGGAACAAACTTTATTGAAGTGGGTTTGAACTTTGGTTCTCAAACAGATACCAAAAATCGTTATTTCAAATTAGGTCTCGAAGCTCATTCCGGTTTGATTGAAACTTGGGACGAACCAGCTTTTAGAGGTCGTTACGGAAACTTGCGCGTGAATTACAAAATGTCTGGTACCAAATACATTACACATTTTGCCGATTTTGTAAAAACCAAAGCATTCAAAAAGCCTACTACTAAAAAAACCCAAGAACTTTGGCGTACTGTTTTTGAAGGAATGGTCATTGTTGACCCGAATGTTTCGTTGGATTGGTATAAAATGTTCAATGCCGAGCTAAAAGTTTATCGTAAAATAGGCAACAGCCCCAATACTTCATGGTTTTTCTCAGCGGGTTATTTAGGTCAAGACTATTACAATGTGTATTTTGAGCAAAATTATCCGGTTGTTCGATTTGGCTTAGCTGCCGGTTCTTCATTTTTTCAACGCACCAAATACAAAGCTCCCGAAAACGAAGAAGAAGATTTTAAATATTAATTAAATTTTTTGCTTTCTACGAAAAGGTTTAAAAACAAGCAAGCACTTAAAACAAAATAAATTGTATATTTTATTTTGCTAAGTGCTTAAAATTTATTTAATTACAAAAAGACTTACTCTAATCAAAAATAGCACGGGTGCTTAACTTTTCCAAAGTATAAATTCGTTGGAAAAGTTACACTTTACCGAATATTTGTTACCCCCAAACAGCTAAAATTTTTGAATTTTGGCTAACTTAGACAATTGAATTTAACTACCAAACAAAAAGTTCTCACTTTTTTGGCATGTTTTTCAAAAAAACTATAAATTATCATTTAATTAATTACAACTTACAGTGTGCAGGTTGAATTATCTAATTGATAACGTGAACAAAAGTAATACATCTAAAATTATTGTGCAAATTTTCATACATATTTTTTTATATTTTTAGGAAAATAATTTTATTTTTAATAAAAATACATAATTTTATCTATCTAAATATGTATTGTAACTAATTAATATACAGTTAAATACAATCATTTTATTTGCAAAAGTAATAATTATGAAAATATGTTAAATTTTAGAGATAAAATAAGGAATTACTTATAAATTAAACTTAAAAAAACAAGAAAAACATCTAATTTTTGATATTTTAAACCAAAATAATTCAATTTTTAAGAAGAAAAAGCCTATAAAAAAGCGAATGCGAAGGACAAAAAACCAAATGCGAACCATTTTTAACCAAATGCGAAGGACAAAAAACCAAATGCGAACCATTTTTAACCGAATGCGAAGGACA
>DZBP01000033.1 GCA_022729915.1 Draconibacterium orientale
AATAATTATACAATAGAACTTTCTTATTCACAAAATTTCTTTTCATTCGAGTTTGTGGCACTAAATTTTACATCTCCTGAAAAAAATAAATATGCATATTTGCTTGAAGGATTCGACACGGATTGGCATAATGTTTCATCAAAACAACGATATGCAAGTTATACGAACCTAGATCCAGGAGAATATGTACTACATGTAAAAGGCTCTAACAACGATGGAATTTGGAATGAAAAAGGTACTGAAATTAAAATAATAATCAAACCAGCAATATGGCAAACTGCTTTTTTCCAGATAATTACATTACTAATTATCATAGCTTCAATCTATTTTTTTATAAGAATTCGAATGAAATCGATAAAGCTTAAGAAAATTGAGCTTGACATGCTGGTAAATAAACAGACTGAAAAAATATTGGCTGATAAAAAAAGTTTGTCGGAGCAAATGCAACTTATTGCTTTTCAACGACAGGAAATTAACGACAGTTTAATTTTTGCAAAGCAATTACAATTAACCAATTACAGTAGTTTAAATAAAAACAACAAAACGCTCAAAGATTATTTTGTTTATTCTAAACCAAAAAATGAAGTTTCGAGCGATTTTTATTGGATAAGGCGAAAGGATAACACTATAATTTTAACTGTAATTGATTGTATTTCATGCACAGACGATAAATTTTCGGCAAGTAAATTAGCTTCGAGCTTCTTGAATAATTATGTGAACAAAAAAGATTTTGAAAATACAGGGAAACTTTTATCCAATTTGGCTAAAACACTTTACAATACATTCAAAAATCAAAAATATGATAACCAAAGTATTTTGAAAGTATCTATTGAAACTGCTATTTGTATTATTGATTTAGACAAAAATATCATTGAATTTGCAGGAGCCAACATGCCACTTTATCGAATTCAAAACAATAAACTTTCAATTGTAGAAGGAAACACAAATGCTATCACTTTTGGAAACGACATTAGCAGTTATAACTTTGAAACACAAGAAATTAAGCTTGTGAAAGGCGACATATTTTACCTTTTTACCGACGGGTATGCTAAACAAACCAATCAAGACGATTATTCTACATTTAACTATAAACGTTTCAGGGATTTACTACTCGAAATTCACGAATTTCCGATGGACATTCAAAAAAATACTTTAGATAAAAATATTGAAAATTGGAGAAAAAATAACGAACTTTCCGATGATATTTTAGTGATAGGTGTTAAAATTTAATGTGAAACTTGTTCATATAAAAAATAAAAATACTTCTTAAATACCAAGCTTCAAGAAGTATTTTTACAAGAAAAATATCCAAACTAATTTATTTTTGCAGTTAAAGCAGCACCTACAATTCCGGCATTATTTTGCAACTTAGCCGGAATAATTTTAGTATTTACAGTAAGTAAATGCATAAATTTATCCGTTTTTTTACTGGCTCCTCCTCCCAAAATAAACAAATCTGGGTAAAATAATTTTTCAAGCAACACTAAATATTCATTAAAACGTTTAGCCCAAGTCTCCCAATCTAACTCTTCACGTTTGCGAGCCGCATCGGAAATCGAATTCTCTGCAATAGCGCCATTTAATTGAATATGACCAAATTCTGTGTTTGGAAGTAACTTTCCCTGCGTAAAAATAGCCGTTCCAATACCTGTGCCAATAGTAATTAAAATAACCACACCTCTTTGTTTCTTGCCTGCGCCAAATTTCATTTCAGCTAAACCCGCTACATCGGCATCATTAACTACTGTTACAGTTAGCCCAGTAGCCTTCGAAAAAAGTTTTTTGGCATTAATATTTATCCATGACGTGTCAATATTGCTTGCTGTGTAAACCAAGCCGTTTTGAACAACTGCTGGAAACCCACAACCAATATCGCCTTTCCATTTAAAATGCTTAGTTATTTGAAGAATTATTTCGGCAATAGCATCAGGTGTAGCAGGTTTGGGAGTATCTATTCGATGGCGCATGCCAACAAGCTCACCAGTAGCAGTATCTACAATGGCACCTTTTATGCCAGAACCTCCAATATCAATTCCTAAAATTTCGTCTTTTTTCATGTTTTTACCTTATTTTTTTTCTTGTTCAAAAGGAAGCTTGAAATAAAAAGTTGTACCCTTGCCTACTTCCGAAATAAAATTAATTTCGCCTCCCATCATTTTAATTAAATTTCGAGAAATTGTTAATCCCAAACCCGTTCCCTGATAAATTCTACCTTCGTTGAGAATTTGACCAAATTGCTTGAAAATAATGCTCCTGTTTTCGTCGGAAATACCTATTCCGGTATCTTCTATTCGAAACTCTAAAAATTTTCCTTTATCTAAACAGCAGCACTTAATATAACCTGTTTCAGTAAATTTTATGGCATTTGATATAAAGTTGCTAATAATTTGTTTCAAACGTACTTCATCGGTATAAAAAAAGAAATTAGGGTCTGAAAAATCACTTTCAAATAAAATTTTCAGGTGTTCTTTCGATTTTTCTTTTTTTACAACTTCAAAATAATTTTGTAGTTCTACAAAAATTTTATTTACATAAGTTTTTGATATACTTAAATTTAATTGTCTAGTTTCAATTTTTGCAATATCAACAATATCATCAATTAATTTTATAAGTACCTGACCACTAGTAGTAATTAATTTAACATACTCGGCAGTTTCTTCTTTCGTAATGTCAGGCTCGGTCAATAAATCCGAAAAACCAATAATTGCATTCATCGGAGTACGCACTTCATGCGAAATATTGGATAAAAAAGCAGTTTTTAAACGTTCCGATTCTTCTGCTTTTTCCTTGGCTTCTTCAAGTTTAATTTCATAATTTCGCTGTTCGGTAATGTCTTGTACAATTCCGTTTATTTTCAAAACTCGCCCTTTGTTGAGGTAAAATTTTTCTGCTCTAATGCGCACTATTCTAAATTCTTTCGACAAAGTTTGCCACTCAAGCTCAAAATCTAATTCATTATGCTCTTGTACAAAAGCAGTAAAAACTTCGTCGAAATTTATTTTTGAATATCTTAATAACCAGCGACGTAAGGGCAAAAAGCTTTCACTTTCGTTGGCATTTGCAATGCGAAGAATTTTAAATACTTTTTCCGAAAGCCACCAAGTATCATTGTAAACATCAATTTCAAAACTTCCAAAATCAGAAACTTCCTGAGCTATGTGAAAATGACGAATATTTTCTTTTAATTGGTACAAATGATTATTGTGCTGAAAAACCAATGAAATGAAATTTGCCATAAAAATCATTTCTTGCAATTCACCTTCACTAATTTTTGAGTCTGGTTTATATGATTGCAAAACGAAAACACCGGAAGATTTTTCATCAATATGCAAAGGAATTCCCAGCCAATATTCCGACATTTGCCCTACTAAATCTACTTCACCGCTTGCAATAAGTTTTGTATCATCTTCTTTATCAATAAGTAAAATCTTATCAGTACGCCGCACAAAATCTGTAAGCGAACGTGATAAGTCAATGTCTAAAAAAATTTGTTTCTCGTCTTTTTCGTCAATAAAAAAAGGGAACGTATATTTTTTAGTTTTTGGGTGATAAAGTGCAACAAAAAAATTAGAAACATCAATAATATCGGCTAAATTCTTATGAACTTTCAATAAAAACTCTTCGTTTGAATCGGTGGTGTAAGAATCGATAATAATTTTCAATACCGTATTCCAAAATCCGGCACTTTGAGTGCTGAATCCAATTTTTTTAGAAAAAGTATATAAATCTATCGTAGCTGAAAGTTCGACCATTGGTCTGAAGTTTTTAAATTTTTAACTGCCTTGCATTTTGTCAATAACTTAAAACAAAAATATGAAAAAATATGCACTTATTTATAAATTTCTTTTCAAAACTCAAAAAAAAATACTAAAAAAAAAATTTCAGTATTTCGTAAAAATTATAATATGCAGATTATTAACAAATTAATCATATTTCATTGTGATTTTACTTCCATATTTTTTGTCAGCCAACTTAGTAGCTTCGGTAATTACGCTTTTAGCTCCACCTTTTTTTACAAAGTCAATAGCAGCCTCAATTTTAGGAGCCATGCTACCTTCGCCAAACATGCCTTCTTCCAAATACTTTTCAGCGTCTTTTACATCTAAAAACTCTTTAATTTCTTGGTTTTCTTTTTTAAAATTGACATAGATATAAGGTACGTCAGTGAGAATATACAATTCATCGGCTTTAATGGTAGAAGCCAAAAGCGAAGATGCTCTGTCTTTGTCAATTACAGCTTCTTCTGCTCGCACCAAACCTTCTTCATCTATCGAAACGGGAATGCCTCCTCCACCTACTGCAATTACTATAACGCCTTGTCTAGCAATGTGTTCTATTGTATCAGTGTTAAAGATACGAATTGGAATTGGGCTTGGCACAACACGTCGATAGCCATCTTCTGATTTCGAACTTTTTTTGAAAATCCACCCTTTTTCGGCTGTTAATTTCTTCGATTCAGCTTCGGTATAGGCTTTTCCAACTCTTTTAGTCGGGTTTGAAAAGGCAGTATCATCTTTATCTATCTCAACCTGAGTTACTAATGTGAGAATATCGCGTTGTAAACCATGTTTTTTGAGCACATTGCGCAACATGCGCTCAAGCATATATCCTATACCACCTTGCGAATCGGCAACACACACATCTAAAGGCATTTGAGCTATACCATAAAGGCTTTCTCCGGCATCGTTTCGCATCAAAATATTACCTACTTGAGGTCCATTTCCGTGCGAAATAATGATATTATAGCCTTCCTTTATCATAAACACAATATTCTCAAGTGTTTCCGTAGAATTCTGCTCTTGTTCTTCGATTGTACCTGCTTGATTACTACGCAACAATGCGTTTCCTCCTAATGCTATAACTGCTAATTTACTCATACAAATTTATCTTTTTTTTGAAAGAGAATTATATGCAAATCTTCAATTTCAAAATTGCAAAAATACTCCTTTTCTTGCTTTTTTTGGTTTATAAGTTATCTCTAAAAATTCCTTTTTATGTATAAATTTCAAAATTTTAAAAAGTTTTTGTATAAAAAGGTTCTTTTTTAAAAAAAATTAGAAAACAAAGATAAAACCTTAATTTAATCCTGCAATAGGTTTAAAATATGTTAAGAAACATAATTTAAAATCGATTATTTTGCACTAACAAAAACTTATACTAATTTGAAAATTTGAAAATGAATTAATTTGAAAATTATAAACTATAAATCAAATAATTACAAATTTCAATTTCAAAGTTTTTAAAAACAATTTAGTATAACAAGTAAACTGAATATAAAAAAAGTAAAAGTATATTTTAACAAATGCCATTTTATTTTTATAATTAATGTAATATTAATAATTTATCAAAAAAAATATCTAAATTTGAATGCAAAGCAAGCTACTTTTACTAAACATAAAAGCTCCCGAATTTATTAAACCCGGAAGCTTTTATGCAAAATATTTAGCCGCAAAATTTATTTGTGCCTTTCTTCTAAAACTTCAATAACATTCTGTAATGTAAAACCTTTTGCATTTAATAAAACTAAATAATGAAATAATAAATCGGCAGCTTCACCTAGAAATAATTCGTCATTATTATCTTTTGCTTCGATAATTAATTCAACAGCCTCCTCTCCTACTTTTTGAGCAATTTTATTTATCCCTTTGTCAAATAAGCTTTTAGTGTACGATTTACTCGCAACAGAACTTTTGCGGCTTTCGATAATTCCTTCTAAAAATGGTAGAAATTCGGTACTTGCATCATTATCCTCGCCCCAGCAAGTATCTGTACCGGTGTGGCAAGTAGGTCCTTTAGGTTTGGCAAAAACCAAAACCGTATCGTGGTCGCAATCTACCTTTACATCTTTCACTTCCAAGAAGTTACCCGATGTTTCGCCCTTAGTCCACAACGTTTCTCGTGAGCGACTAAAAAACGTAACTTTTCCTGAGTTTATGGTTTTTTTTAATGCCTCCTCGTTCATATAACCGAGCATTAATACATTCTTTGTTTTATAATCTTGAATAATAGCAGGAACCAAACCGCCTTGTTTTTCAAAATCTATCTTCATTTTCTTCATTTTCTTTGAGGCTAAACTGTTATATTTATTGATAACTAAAATTCATATTTTTAATATATTTTAGTCAATATTATCTGAAAAACAAATTTAGAAAAAAGATTTTTTTTCTCTCTAAAAACTATGTTATCTTATTGCTATGTTTTTATTTTTCAAAAAAGTTTTCAATTCTGGAATAGGAATTTCGCCAAAATGAAAAATACTTGCTGCCAAAGCAGCATCAGCTTTTCCCTCTGTAAAAATTTCGGCAAAATGCTGCATTGTACCTGCTCCACCCGATGCAATTACCGGAATTTTAAGCAATTCGGAAGCTTTTGCAGTTAATTGGAGGGCAAAACCATTTTTTGTACCGTCGTGGTTCATCGAAGTTAGCAACACCTCTCCTGCTCCACGCTCTTGCGCTTCTTTAAGCCAATCTATTGTATTTAAGCTAGTTGGTGTACGACCTCCGTTCAGATACACTTTCCATTCCATGCCATCAAAGCGAGTATCAACGGCTAGCACAACAAACTGACTTCCAAAGTTTTTAGCCAATTCGGTTATTAATTCTGGACGTTTCACTGCGGCAGTATTGATTGAAATTTTATCGGCGCCGCTATCCAAAAGCACCGCCACATCGTCAATAGAACTAATTCCGCCGCCAACGGTAAAAGGAATATTTAAATTTTGAGCTATTCGTTTAGCTAAAGCGGCAAGTGTCTTGCGCTTTTCTACTGTGGCTGTAATATCCAGAAAAACAAGCTCATCGGCACCTTGCTCAGCATACGCTTTGCCCAGTTCGACTGCATCGCCGGCGTCGCGTAAATTTACAAAATTTACACCTTTTACTGTTCGCCCGTCTTTTATATCCAAACACGGTATTATTCTCTTTGTCAGCATTTTATATCTGAATTATTAGGGTAAACTTGTTATTAATAAACTTTTTTATATAAATCTCTTTATATCAGAAAGTTGAATTTTATTCTCATAAAAAGCCTTTCCAATAATTACTCCTGTGCAACCAATTTTCTCTACTAATTCAATATCACTTACTGATGAAATTCCACCAGAAGCAATTAAATTAATAGTAGGAAAAGCGTCAATTATTTGAGCATACAATTCCGTTGAGGCACCTCCAAGCATTCCATCTTTTGCAATATCGGTGCAAAAAATAGTTGAAATTCCTTGTTTTATTTTAGCATTTAAAAAATCGAAAACATCAATTTGAGTAGTCTCTAACCATGCCGAAACCGCTAATTTTCTGTTATTTACATCTGTTCCAAGTAAAATTTTTTCACTTCCAAATTTCTGTATCCAGAAAGCAAACATTTCAGGATTTTTGACTGCAACGCTGCCCACTGCAACAAATTGAGCTCCAGCGTTTAATACTGACGAAAAATCTTCTTGAGTTTTAACTCCTCCACCAAAATCAACAACCAAAGAAGTCTTAGACGCAATAGTTTCTAAAACACCCAAATTAGTTATTTTTCCTAGTTTGGCACCATCTAAATCAACCAAATGTAAGCGTTTTATGCCAAATTCTTCGAATAATTTTGCAACTTCAAGAGGATTTTCATTATAAATTTTTTTTCGAGTATAATCGCCTTGCGAAAGTCGCACGCATTTGCCATCAATCAAATCAATAGCCGGAATAATTTGTATCATTTTTTATTCAATTAAGCAATTTAAACTAAATATTGATAATAAAATTTTTTAATATTTGTTCGCCAACTTTTCCACTTTTTTCAGGGTGAAATTGTACTGCAAAAAAATTATCTTTGTGCAAGGCAGCAGTAAAATGAGTAATATAGTTACAATTTGCTATTGTATATTGATTATTTTCAGCATAATAACTATGAACAAAATAAACAAAACTGCCCTCTTCTACTCCTTCAAACAATGGGCTTTTTAGATTAAAAATTTGATTCCAGCCCATGTGAGGAATTTTCATATCACCTTTAAAAAGTTTAATTTCATTCGGCAAAATATTCAAACACAAGGCATTGCCTTCTTCAGAACTTTTACAAAGCAATTGCATACCTAAACAAATACCCAAAACAGGTTGTTTCAAACTCACAATCAAATCATTAAGCCCTGTTTTTGTTAAAAAATTCATTGTTGAAGCAGCTTCACCCACACCCGGAAAAATAACTTTGTCGGCATTTCTAATTTTACTAAAATCTGCCGTTATTTCGCTTTCAACGCCCAACCTATCGAGCGCAAATTTCACAGAACGTACATTTCCAGCATTATAATCAATTATAGCAATCATTGGTTTGAATCTTTTACATTATTTTGAAAAACAGATAAATAATTATTAAAAAGAACTAAATACTTCCTTTTGTTGAAGGCATTCCATTCAACGGATTTCTCTGAATTGCCATTTTAATGGCTCGTGCAAAAGCTTTGAAAATGCCTTCAATTTTATGGTGTTCGTTTTCGCCTTCTGCCTCAATATGCAAATTGCATTGTGCTGAATCTGAGAAAGTTTTAAAAAAATGTTTAAACATTTCGGTTGGCATCTCTCCGATTTTTTCGCGTTGAAAATCCGCTTTCCAAACAAAATAAGGTCTGCCTCCAAAATCTATCAAAACTTTTGCCGAACATTCGTCCATAGGTAATGCAAAACCATAACGTTCAATACCTACTTTATTTTCGAGTGCTTGCTTAAATACTTTTCCTAGTACAATAGCAGTATCTTCAATGGAATGATGTTCATCAACGTTTAAGTCACCAGAAATTTTTACCTGTAAACTTAAATTACCGTGCCTACTAATTTGTTCAAGCATGTGGTCAAAAAAGGCTATTCCAGTTTCAAATGTCGATTTACTATCATTATCCAAATTTAAGCTAATTTTAACATCAGTTTCAGTAGTTTTTCGGTGTAATTCAGCAAATCTATCCTTAAATCGTAAATAATTATATATTTTATCCCAACTTTCAGTTTGTAAAGCACAATGTTCTAATAAATCTTCTGAAAGTTCAGTTTTAGATAAAAAAATGCCTTTTGCACCTAAATTTTTGGCTAGCTGCACATCTGTAGCTCTATCTCCAATGACATAAGAGTTTATTAAGTCATAATTCCCTTTTATATAAGAAGTTAGTAATCCAGTTTCTGGTTTTCTGGTCTTTTTCTTTTGGTAAGGAAAAGAATCGTCTATTAGAATATTATCAAATATAATTCCCTCACTTTTAAATATTTCGAGCATTTTGTTTTGAGGCAAATAAAAGTTTTCTAAGGGAAAACTTTCAGTTCCAAGTCCATCTTGATTTGTAACAATAACAAGTTCATAATCAAATTCGTTTCTAATTTTCCATAAATTTCGAATTACCGACGGTAAAAACTCTAATAATTCGAGCGAATCTAATTGCTCAGATGGCTTTGGCTCTATTACCAAAGTGCCATCTCTGTCTATGAATAAAACTTTTTTCATTTGCATAATCATTTAATTTTGTAGTTATTATCAAAAAAATAGCTTAGCCGACGTATTGATTTAAAATTTTAATTAATTCGGCATTTTCTAATTCCGTTCCTACCGTAATGCGCAAGCAAGAATCACAGTTTGGCATTTTTGATCTATTGCGCACAATAATACCATTATTTGCTAAAAAATCATATATTTTAGATGCATTTTTTACACTCACAAGTATAAAATTTGCATCACTTGGATATATTTTGTCAATAAACTCGATTTTTTCTAGTTCAGAAGCCAAGAAAAGTCGTTGTTTTTTTGTTTCGCTAACAGATTTTTCAAAATTTGGAAATTTATCTAAAGCAAGAGAAATTTTGTCTTGACTAACAGAATTTATGTTGTAAGGTGGTTTTATTTTATTGATTATCTGTATTATATCTACACTTGCAAAAGCCATTCCTACTCGTAAAGCAGCCATTCCCCATGCTTTGGAAAATGTTTGCAATACAACTAAATTAGCATATTTCGACATCAATGATAAAACCGAAGGCTTTTCGGCAAAATCAATATAAGCTTCATCAACAACAACAATTCCATTAAAATTTTCGAGTATTTTAAGAATAATATCTTCCTCAATTTGATTTCCACTTGGGTTGTTTGGTGAACAAATAAAAATTAACTTGGTAAATGAATTTATGACATTAAAAACGTTATCCAAATCAATTTCAAAATTTGAAAGAAGTGGCACTTCAATCACTTGAATATCATTTATTTGAGCTGCAACTTGGTACATTCCGTAAGTTGGTGGCAATAAAATAACATTATCAATATTTGGTTCACAGAACGCTCTGAATAACAAATCGATAGCTTCGTCGCTGCCATTTCCCAAAAAGATATTTTCAATGCTAACTTTCTTAATTTTAGCAAGTTTCAATTTTACATTTTCTTGGTATGGGTCTGGATAACGATTAAAATTTCCTTCAATCACCGAGCCTAACGCGTTTTCATTTGCGTCAAGAAAAATTCGAGCTTCGCCTTTGTATTCGTCTCTGGCAGAAGAATATGGCTTTGCCTTTTTTATATTTTCGCGGGTAATTTTTTCTAAATTAAACATATTTACATTTTAGCAATTAATATACAAAAAACTTATTCTCAATTACTTAAATAATTTTTCATTTCTAAGAAAAAGAATTAAAATCGAATAGAAACAG
The DNA here is from genome assembly GCA_022729915.1 of Draconibacterium orientale. Lineage (GTDB taxonomy): Bacteria > Bacteroidota > Bacteroidia > Bacteroidales > JAIFNL01 > JAIFNL01. Next base: position 10,659 of record DZBP01000033.1, read on the forward strand.
CATTTTTATGAGCAAAAAGATTTTCAGCTTCAGCCATAATTTCTATCACTTTACCAATATTTTTTAAGCCTTCCTTTGAAATTTCTTGTACCGTTATTTTTTTGCAAAAGCTATCAAGAGATACACCGCTATATGCTCTTGCATAGCCATTTGTGGGCAAAGTATGGTTTGTGCCAGAAGCATAATCTCCGGCACTTTCGGGTGAATAATTACCCAAAAAGATAGAACCTGCGTTTACAATTTTCTCTTGAACAGAGTTATAATTTTTTATAGCTAAAATTAAATGCTCCGGCGCATACTCATTAATTAAATTAATTGCGTCATTTTCAGATGCAACCAGAAATGCTTTGCTGTTATTAAGAGCTTTTTTGGCAACTTCTTTGCGTGGCAATTTTTCGAGCTGAACAGCTATTTCAGCTAAAACTGATTGAACTATTTCAATATTTAATGAAAGTAGAATTACCTGACTATCAACACCATGCTCAGCTTGGGAAAGCAAATCAGCAGCTACAAATTTTGGGTTCGCACTCTCATCAGCATAAACTAAAACTTCTGAAGGTCCGGCAGGTAAATCAATTGCAACACCTTCTAAACTAGCTAATTGTTTTGCTGCTGTAACAAATTGATTTCCGGGTCCAAATATTTTATCCACTTTTGTAACCGACTCTGTGCCATAAGTAAGAGCTGCAATTGCCTGTGAACCACCTATTTGAAATATTTGTTCAATCCCAGAAGTAAGTGCAGCAAATGCAATTGCGGGATTTAAACCTTTTTCACTTGGCGGTGTACAAAGAACTATTTCACTGCAACCTGCAAGTTTGGCAGGAATGGCTAACATCAAAACCGTTGAAAATAAAGGAGCACTTCCACCTGGAATATATAATCCAACTTTTTGAATAGGCACTGTTTTTTGCCAGCATCGAACACCCGACATCGTTTCAACTAACTTATTTTCTGATACTTGTGCGCTGTGAAATTTTTTTATATTTTCAGAGGCTTGTCGGATTGCTGATTTTAATTCAAGAGAACATAATTGTGCAATTTGCTCTAATTCAGACTTTTGAATTAAAAAAACAGGAGATTCAAAATTATCATAAATTCTATTAAATTCAATTATTGCGCTATCCCCGTCATTTTTAATCTTATCCATAATTGGCTTTACTTTTCCAATTAAGCTAAACATTTCAAAAACTGGTCGTTGCAATATATTTTTATCAATTTGAAATTGAGGATTTTCAATTATTTTCATATTTTGTTAAATAATATTAAATTATCATTTTTTCAATTGGCATCACTAAAATTCCTTGTGCTCCAGCAATTTGCAATTTTTCAATAATTTCCCAGAAATCATTTTCATCTATAACTGAGTGCAAAGAACTCCAACCTCCTTGTTGTAAGGGCATTACAGTTGGGCTTTTCATTCCGGGTAAAATTGAAGAAATTTCGTCAATCTTAGAATTTGGAACATTCAATAAAATATATTTGGTATTTTTTGCTTTTTGAACAGCTTCTAAACGAAAAAGCAATTTTTTCAAAATTAATTGTTTTTCAACACTTAAGCTCTGGTTTGCAATCAAAACCGCTTGCGAGTGCAAAATTGTTTCAACTTCTTTTAACCCATTCATTAACAGAGTGCTACCTGTACTAACAATGTCGCAAACCGCATCAGCTAAACCAATACTTGGAGCAATTTCAACCGAACCGCTGATTGTATGGATTTTAGCTTCTATCTTATTATTTTCCAGGAATTTAGATAAAATTTTTGGATACGATGTAGCTATTTGCTTTCCTTCAAGGTCTTTAAGCGAATTGTATTGCATTTTTTTACCAACAGCCAGTGAAAACCTGCATTTTCCATACCCTAACAATTTAATTTCTTGCACATTATCAGCTTTTTCATAAACAACATTTTGCCCAACAATTCCTAAGTCAGCAACACCTGATTGTACATATTCGGGAATGTCGTCATCGCGTAAAAGCAATATTTCTAACGGAAAATTAGAGGCTTGTACCGTTAAACTTCCCATTCCCATTTCAAATCGAATACCGCATTCTGCGAGTAAAGCCAACGATTTTTCACTCAAACGCCCTTTTTTCTGAATTGCAATTTTAATTTTTTCCATTTTCTTTGAAATTTAATAAAAAAAAAACCTGCCAAAATTGGCAGGTTTCAAATAAGTTATATAAAAATAATACATAGCTTTATCCGCCTACCTTCAACAGTAAGTAATGGTGATGACGAATTGTATGTAATTGAAATATCATAGACTTAAAAAATTGTTCGTTTTTTTTTGCGACAAAGGTAAATGCAATATTTTCATTGGCAACAAAAAAAAAAAGTTTAACTTAAACTTAATATTTGAATAACCAAAATAGTTCATATTGCACAGATTTACAACAAGATACAAATTAAAACTTTTTTTGATATTTTTTTTGCATAACCTAAAAAATTATCTTTTAAAAATATATGCTGAAAAATTAGAAAAACTAAAAAATATTGACTAAAATTATTGTTTAATACATAAGTTTTCTGTATTTATGCAAACTTTTTCGTGATTAAAAATGAGAAAATAAATTGAAATTGGTAACTAAAAAAAATCTAAAAATGAAAAAAGTATTATTTATTGCGCTAATTATAAGCGCATTTGCATATTCTTGCAATACGAATAAAGCAGAAGAAGAAACTGAAGCGAAAGCAATGACAGTAGAACAAATCGTTGATAAATCAAGCGAATTTGTTGATAAAGAAGTTGTTATAGAAGGTACAGTTTCCCATGTATGCAAACATGGTGGTAAAAAAATGTTTTTAATGGGTGAAAATCCTGACGTGAAAATTAAAATTGTTCCAAACGAAAAACTTTCTTCTTTTGAAACGGATTTAGAAGGCAGCGATGTAATTGTAACAGGAAAAGTGATTGAATTAAAAATTGATGAAGCCTATTTAGCGAATTGGGAATCGGAAATAAAAATAGAACTTGAAGCAGAAAGTGAAGATACTGAGCATAATATAGAAGAAAGTAACCCTAAGCATTTAGGAACACACAAAGAAAAGAAAGAAGAAGCCACTGAAGAAGAAGTTGAAGACCCTTATGCAGCCGTAAATGATTTGCGTAAAGAATTAAAAGAAAGCGGCAAAAAATATTTATCTTTTTATTCAATTGAATGCAGTGAATTTAAATTGAAATAATTACTATTATTTATTAAAAATGTTTTATTCTTATTCTATTTTATAAGTATAAAACATTTTTTTTACCTTAAAAAAAAAAATAAAATCTATATATAAAATGAATTGGAGAAAATGGAATAGAATTATACACAGAGATTTTGGATATTTTTTCACTGGAGTTATTATCATTTATGCGCTTTCAGGAATTGCTTTAAATCACAGAAACGACTGGAATCCAAATTATAGTGTATCCAATCAAACCTACAAATTTAAAATTCCTAATACAAAAGATGAAATAACGAAAAACATAGTATTCAATATTTTAAAAGAAATTGAACAAGAAGATAATTACAAAAAATATTACTTCCAAAATTCAGAAACACTCAAGGTGTTTTTAAAAGAAGGTAGTCTTGTTATTGATATAAACACTGGCGAAGGAATGTTAGAAATATTAAAAAAGCGACCAATTTTTTACCAAGCTAATTATTTGCATTACAATCCTCAATATTGGTGGACTTGGTTTTCTGATATTTTTTCTGCTTGCTTAATAATAATTTCAATATCTGGTCTTTTGATAATTAGAGGTAAAAATGGAATAACCGGTAGAGGTGCTTGGCTAACTGGTATTGGTATTTTAATTCCAATTTTGTTTTTAATTTTCTTGTAAAAAAAAGCTATAAATTAAAATACTAATGGTTAAAAATGTAATACGAAAAAAAATTCAATTATTAAATGCAATTTGCTTTTTACTTGTTTTTTGCAATACTATTTACGCTCAAAAAATGCACACTTATATTTCTGCAACCACAGGTACAGAACGCCTTGCCGATTTTGAGAATTATAAATTAATGAAAGATACAAGCATTTTTAAAGAAGTTTTTTTTGAAAATATAGGTCCTTACAAAACAGGTGGTCGAATAAATGACATTGAACCAAATCCAGAAATGCCAAGTTATTTTTATATTGCCACCGCATCTGGAGGTGTTTGGCGCACTGATAATAACGGAAAAGATTATGTTTCTTTGTTCGACTCAGAAGCTACACTTTCCATTGGCGATTTAGCTGTAAATTGGCTGAATAATGAAACTCTGTGGTTAGGTACAGGTGATGCAAATTCTAGTCGTTCATCATACAGTGGTACAGGCATTTATAAAAGTACCGACAAAGGAGTTTCATGGCAACATAAGGGTCTTGAAAATACAAGTCAAATTTCAAAAATAGTGTTACATCCTACTAATGAAGACATTATATGGGTAGCTGCTATGGGAAGTTTATACTCAGAAAACAATGAAAGAGGTGTTTATAAAACAATTGATGGTGGCAAAACTTGGCAAAAAGTTTTATTCATTGATAATACAACCGGAGCAATAGATTTAGTAATAAATCCACAAAATCCTGATATATTATATGTTGCAATGTGGCATAGACAAACACGTGCGTGGTGGAGAATCAAGTCTGGTGAAACATCAGGAATTTATAAAACCAAAGACGGCGGAAATACTTGGAAACTTATTTCTGATAAAAAAAGCCAATTTCCTCAAGGAAATGGAATTGGGAGAATTGGTTTAACTATTTTTGATAAAAATCCAGAAATACTTTATGCTTTTCTTGATAATCAAACACCAATAAAAAAAGAAATATCTAATTTTGACAAAACAAATTCGTTAAAATTAAGCGATTTTAAAACGCTAAAAAATGAAGAAATTTTAGAATTAAATGACAATAAAATTGATGCTTTTTTGAAAAAAAATGATTTTCCATCAACTATTTCAGCTGCTGAATTAAAAAAAATGATTTTAAATGGCAATTTTTCTTCAAAAAATTTATATTTCCATGAAATAGACTCAAATTTAATAGAAGAAATGCCAATAGAAAGCATTCAAATCTATAAAAGTACCAATTCAGGAGAAAAATGGAAGCTAATGAATAAGAATATGCCGAATGAATATGCATTTAACTACAATTTTGGGTATTATTTCGGACAAATTAGAGTTTCAAATGAAAATGAAAACGAAATCTATTTAGGTGGAATTTATTTGTATAAATCTAAAAATGGAGGAAGCACATTAACTCCAATAAGAGATAAAAATATGCACGTTGATATTCATGCTATTTGGTTGAATTCCAATAATCCAGAGCATTTGATAGTTGGAAATGACGGAGGCATCAATATATCGTATAATGGTGGAAAAAATTGGAACTTAGCCAATGCAATGCCAATTACCCAATTTTATACACTAAATTACGATAATTTAAGCAATTACAATATTTACGGTGGAACTCAAGATAATGGTACGATATTTACATCGAATAAAAATAATACGGCAACAGCAACTAGTAATTTCAAAGTTTTGAACGAAGGAGATGGAATGCACATTCAAATTGATACTATTGATTTTCAATATATTATTTCTGGTTTTCAGTATGGCGAATACTTTAAAACCGAAATAAATAAAAGCAACGAAAAAATTAATTTAGGAAAAAGTTACCAGATAAAAATCAATACTCCCATTACAGAAAGTAAATTGCGTTTCGGTTGGCAAACTCCGATTTTGTCATCTACAAGTGAAAAAAATATTTTGTATATGGGCTCAAATAAATTACTAAACATCAATTTATTATCAAATACAACAGAAATAATTTCACCTGATTTAACCAATGGAGGCGAAAAAGGTTGTACTCCTTTTGGCAGTATTTTTACTTTTAGCATTTCTTCTTTCGATACTAATTTAATTTACACAGGAAGCGACGATGGAGTTGTGTTCAAAACGGAAGATTCAGGCTCTAATTGGGTTAAAATTAGTGATAGTTTGCCACAAAACATAAAAATCACCAAAATATTAGCATCAAAATTTAATAAAAATAATGTTTACGCTTCATTAAATGGATATTCATTCGATAATTTTGAAAGTTTTATCTATTTTTCCAATAATAAAGGTACAAATTGGCAAAGAATAGGACTGAATTTACCAAAATCACCTGTGAATACCCTATTTGAAGACCCTAAATTCGAAAATATCCTTTATGTGGGAACAGATATTGGGCTTTTCGTTTCATTAGACAAAGGAAAAAATTTCTATGCTTTCAGCAAAAATTTGCCTCCAGTTCCTATTAGTGATATAAAAATCAATTCAAGTACTAAACAATTGATTATTAGTACATTTGGTCGTTCAATTTTTGTAGCTGATATGAAAGAAATTTATAGAATTGTCAAAAATGGCACTGAAAAATTTAAATAATATTTTCTTTATTTCAACAATTTTATAGAACTAATTTATTTGCAGAAAAGAATCTAAAATAAACTTTTTTAGATTCATAAAAAATTAGTTTCTTTGCATGTAATACTTTTAAAATTTTTAATCGAACTTTTCAAAAAAATAGTTCAGCAAAAGCAAAATAAAAACGATAAAAGAAAATTACATGAAAACAAAGAAAGAAATTGTAGAAAACTGGTTACCACGTTATACCGGAACTGAACTACACGAATTTAGTAAGTATATTTTGCTTACAAACTTTAAGAATTACCTCGAAATATTTGCCGAAAAATATGGTGTTGAAATAAAAGGCTTAGAAAATAGTATGCCCACTGTAACTGCCGAGGGAATTACCATGATAAATTTTGGCATGGGAAGCCCCAATGCCGCAACTATAATGGATTTGCTAAGCAGCATTCAGCCCAAAGCAGTTTTATTTTTGGGTAAATGTGGAGGCTTAAAAAAGAAAAGCGATTTGGGCGACTACATTTTGCCCATTGCAGCCATTAGAGGTGAAGGAACTTCTAACGACTATTTTCCGCCGGAAGTGCCTGCTTTGCCGGCATTTAGCTTACAAAGAGCCGTTTCATCTATCATGCGCGACGATGAAAGCGATTACTGGACTGGCACCGTTTTTACAACCAACCGCCGTGTGTGGGAATGGGACGAAAAATTCAAAGAACATTTGCGCGATACACGTGCAATGGCAATAGATATGGAAACTGCCACAATTTTTACTGTTGGGTTTGCCAACAAAATTCCGACCGGTGCTTTACTTTTAGTTTCTGACCAGCCCATGATTCCGGAAGGTGTAAAAACCAGCAAAAGCGACGCAGGCGTAACTGCAAATTATGCCCCCAAACACATTGATTTGGGTGTGAAAGCACTGAATCACATAGCAAAAAATGGACGTTCGGTGAAGCATTTGAGATTTTAAAAAAGAATTGAAAAGTTCACTTTTTACAGAAAAGCCAAAAGCAAAATATTTAATAATTAACTATAAATACTTAAGCTATTTTCAATAAAATAGTACTAAAATTTTAATTATGATTAGACCAATAACAACAATTCAAAACGAAAAAGTGCTCGAAAGCGCAATCAAACGCTACAAAGAACTAGGCATTATTTTGCCAACATTTAAGCAAATGCGAAATCCGGAATTAATTCCAGAAAAAATTAAAGAAAAGCTCAAAAATATTGGCTTATGGGACTTCAATCCTCTAAATTTATTTCGTATTACATGGAAAAACGAGCCCAAAGAATTTGGTGGTTTGTATGGCAAAGTTAATTATCTCGAATTGCCTAAAGCATTGACTGGTATTGATGCTCGCATCGTTTTGCTTATTGGAAAGTGGTTTCCTACTGGCGCACACAAAGTAGGCGCAGCTTACGGATGTCTTGCTCCTCAATTGATTACAGGTGGTTTTGACCCAAATTTCCATAAAGCCGTTTGGCCCTCAACCGGAAATTATTGCAGAGGCGGTGCCTTCGATAGTAAAATTATGGGAACAGAATCCATCTCTATTTTACCGGAAGAAATGAGCAAAGAACGTTTTGAATGGCTTCGCGATAAGGTTGGTTCTGAGGTAATTGCAACTCACGGCAGCGAATCGAATGTAAAAGAAATCTATGATAAAGTTTGGGAAATCAGACGAACTCGCCCTGATGCAGTGGTTTTCAATCAGTTCGACGAATTTGGAAATCCGGCTTGGCATTACAATACCACCGGACCTGCGCTCGAAGAAGTGTTCAACTACCTCAAAACACCTTCTAGCCAGTTTGCAGCCTATGTTTCGGCAACAGGTTCGGCTGGAACGATTGCTGGTGGCGATTATTTGCGCACAATTCACCCACATATTAACGTAGTAGCCTCAGAAGCACTGCAATGCCCAACCATTTTGCAAAATGGTTTTGGCGCACACCGAATAGAAGGAATTGGCGACAAGCACATTCCTTGGATTCATAATGTAAAGAATACCAATACAATAACTGCTATCGACGACGAAGATTGCATGCGTATTTTGCGCCTTTTCAACGAAAAAGAAGGTTTGAATTATTTAAAACAACAAGGTGTTGAACAAGAGGTAATTGACCAATTGCATTTGTTAGGAATTTCAGGAATTTCGAATATGCTGTCGGCAATTAAGACGGCAAAATATTTTGAATACACTGCCGACGATTTTATTTTTACTCTTGCCACCGATTCGTCCGAAATGTACCAATCCAGAGTGCACGAATTAACTGAAGAACGTGGAAAATACACAGAATTTCAAGCAGCTAAAGACTTTGAAATGTGCTTGTTAGGTCAAAGAACGGACAATATGAAAGAACTTTCATATACCGATAAAAAAATGGTTCACAACCTTAAATATTTTACTTGGGTAGAACAACAAGCCAAAGATGTAGAAGATTTGAATCAACTTTGGTACGACAGAACTCTCTGGAAATCAATGTTTGAGCAAGTTGAAAAATGGGACGAACTCATCAACCAATTCAACGAACGAACCGGACTTCTAAAATAGCACCAGTGTTATTTAAATTGAAGCAATATATTTTGTAATTAACTAAATATTAAGATTTTAGCAAAATTAAATTTGGTTTACTACTTAAAAACTAAAAAAACAAAAAGAAAAGTTAAAAAGCAAAATTTCGCTTTTTAACTTTTTTCTTTTCACAAGAGTAGAAAACCTAAATAATTGGAAATTTAATTTTCATAAATAATTGAAAATTAATGGATAATTAAAATATTTTCGACAAACTAGAATAACACTCGTGCTTTAAAAGTCATTCAATAAACTAAAATAACAATTAAAAAACTTTAAATATTTGAAATATTTTGTAAAAAAAATTACTTTCGCATCGAAAAATTTTCATAGAAAATAGAATTTTAAGATAAAATAATAATATCTAAAATAAGAAAAAATATATTTTTTGATATATCCAAAACTTTAAATTCATTAACTCCAATCTCAAAAAACAAGCATGAAAAAGCTCGAACAATTGTACGAAGGAAAAGCTAAAAAAGTATTCAAAACAGATAATCCAGACCATTATCTAATTGAATACAAAGATGATGCAACAGCATTCAATGGTGAAAAACGTGGAAGTATAGAAGACAAAGGCGTTGTGAATAACCTAATGTCGGCAAAGATGTTTCAATTACTTGCAAATGAAGGAATTGAAAGCCATTTGGTAGAATTGCTCAACGACCGCGAAATGCTAGTTAAAGCTTTAGAAATCATTCAAGTAGAAGTAATTGTACGAAACGTAGCAACTGGCTCTATGGTTCGCCGTTTAGGAATTGAAGATGGAATTACACTTGAGCCAACAGTTTTGGAATATTGCTTAAAAAGCGACGCTTTCGGCGACCCAATCATAAACGATTATCACATTGCTGCCATGAAACTGGCTACCGAAGACGAAATGAAACAAATTCGCGATATGGCTTTCAAAATCAATGAATTTATGAAAGAAACTTTCATTAAATTAGACCTTAGATTGATTGATTTTAAATTAGAATTTGGGCGTTTTAAAGGTAAAGTTATTTTGGCTGATGAAATTTCGCCAGATACTTGTCGCTTTTGGGAAGTTGGAACCAACCGGAAAATGGACAAAGACCGATTTCGACAAGATTTGGGCAACGTGAAAGCTACTTACCAAGAAGTACTTAAGAAGGTTCAAAGCCTTTAATTCTAAAAACCACAAAGAAAAAGTGAAAAGAAAAGTATAGATTATTATCCAAAATAAATCGAATCCTTATCTTTTCACTTTTTTATTTTCAAAAGTTTTTCAATCGAAAAAAATCTTTTTTTATCTCACTCCTATTTATATAAAGAAAATGGAAATGTACGACGATAAATTTCATGACGAATGTGGTGTAATGGGAATTTTTTCCAACGACAACAAAAACGTCTCACAATTAATATATTACGGGCTTTATGCACTCCAACATCGCGGACAAGAAAGTGCAGGAATTGCTGTAAGCAATGGCGAAAAAATAGAATATAAAAAAGACCAAGGTCTTGTAGCTGAGGTTTTTAACAATGAAAATCTGAAAGCACTCAAAGGATTTTCGGGCATTGGTCATGTACGCTACTCAACCACAGGCGATAGTTTAGCTGTAAATGCTCAGCCTCTGGTAGTTAACTACAAAAACTCTGGCTTTGCACTCGGACACAACGGAAACTTAGTGAATGCGTCAGAAATTAGAGAAATGCTTGAAGATGAAGGTGTTATATTTCAAACCACCATCGATACCGAAGTAATTGCAAATCTTTTGGCACGCAATTTATCAAAAGGAATCGAACAAGCTTTGACTCAAGTTACTGGCATTGTAAAAGGAGCTTATGCACTTGTAATTCAGACAGATAAAGAACTTATTGGACTGCGCGACCCACACGGATTGCGCCCGCTTTGCTTAGGCAAAATTGACGAAACCTATGTTTTAGCTTCCGAAAGTTGCGCACTCGACACCATTGGCGCAACGTTTATCAGAGACATCGACCCGGGCGAAATTATCATCATCAACAAAGAAGGCATCAATTCAATAAAAAGCAAACGCTGGTGCAAAAAAGCTTCGTGCATTTTCGAGTTGATTTATTTTGCTCGCCCCGATAGCGTACTCGATGGAATTAACGCAAACTCTTACCGTTACAAAACCGGACGAATTTTAGCCAGAGCCGATGAAGGTTTAAAAGCCGACCGAGTAATTCCGGTTCCAGATTCTGGAATTCCAGCAGCCATTGGCTATTCCGAAGCCTCGGGCATTCCGTTCGGAATTGGGCTTATCAAAAATAGATACATTGGTCGAACCTTCATTCAACCCACACAAGAGCTTAGAGAACAAGGAGTTTTGATAAAACTCAATGTGTTAAAAAAGAATGTTGAAGGAAAGCGAGTAGTCATTATTGACGATTCGATAGTTCGTGGAACTACAAGCCGCCGAATTGTAAAACTTCTGCGCGATGCAGGCGCATTGGAAGTACATTTTAGAGTAAGTTCGCCACCTGTTCAATTTCCTTGCCATTTTGGAATCGATACTCCTACTCGCGACCAATTAATTGGTGCTACCAAAACGGTAGAAGAAATCCGCGAAATGATTGGTGCTGACTCACTTAAATTTCTTTCGGAAGACGAAATGATGTTGGCTACCGGGGGAAAAAATAATTTCTGCAAAGCCTGTTTCGATGGTGATTATCCAATGGAAGTGCCAATTGAAGGTTCAAAAATGCAATTTGAAAAAATGGAATAAAATGGTAAAAAATTGATACTATGATTTAAAATTATCGTATCAATTAGCCATTCTGTTTTTTATGTTAGTTTGAAAATATTAAACATTAAAAAATGATAACATATAAAGATTCAGGCGTGGACAAGGAAGCTGGTTACAAATCGGTGGAATTGATGAAACAGCATGTAAAAAAGACCTTTACAAAAGGAGTTCTTTCCGATTTGGGCGGTTTTGGTGGATTGTTTGGTATTGATAAAAATTTATACGACGAGCCTGTTCTTGTTTCTGGAACTGACGGAGTTGGCACAAAACTAATGGTCGCTTTTATGGCAGATAAACACGATACTATTGGTCAAGATGCTGTGGCTATGTGCGTTAACGATGTTTTATGCCAAGGAGCAAAACCACTTTTTTTCTTAGATTACATTGCAACCGGAAAAGTAGAACCGGAAAAAATAGCAGAAATTGTAAAAGGAATCAGCGAAGGTTGCATTTTGTCAAACTCGGCATTGATTGGTGGCGAAACTGCCGAAATGCCCGGATTGTATCAGCACGGGCACTACGATATTGCCGGATTTTCGGTTGGAATTGTAGATAAAAAGAACATCATTACAGGAAAAAAAGCCAAAGAAGGCGACATTCTCATTGGTTTGCCATCAAACGGTTTGCACAGCAACGGGTTTTCATTGGTTCGTAAACTTTTGTTTGAAGTAGCTAATTATCAAATACATGACTATGTGGAAGAATTGGGAATGAAACTTAGCGACGAGCTTTTGAAACCTACACGCATCTACGTAAATCCGGTATTTGAATTGACTGAAAAGTTTGACATTCATGGAATTAGCCACATTACAGGCGGCGGTTTTTACGAAAATATTCCACGTATGTTTTCGAACGAATTGAGTGCAAAAATTGACATCACTGTTATTCCTAAACAGCCTATTTTCAGTTTGTTACAAAAAATTGGTTCCATTCCAGAAAAAGAAATGTATTCGACCTTCAACATGGGAATAGGAATGGTTTTGGCAGTTGAAAAATCAGATTATGAAGTAATTATGAATTTTTTCAAAGAAAAAAACCAACCCGCAGTTAAACTTGGCGAGCTTGTAAAAAGCAACGAAGGCGTGATTATTGATTTTTAGGATGTTGCAAAAAAAAGATTGTCTAAAAAAACTTAGTCATCTGATGATTTTTCAAATAACATTAATTCAAGAGAATAGTTGTAAGCAAAAATTTTTCATCAGATGATTTTTTTTATTTTTAGAATTAATTTTAAAACAAAAAAACAAAATTTATTAGTATTTTTAATTCTAAACAACCCTAAAAGCTATAATCTATTAAACCTAATTTAATTTTTAAATGTAAAATTTACTTGTAAAAAGGGATTTGTCAGAAAAAATCTATCAATTTATATAATAATAATTTGGAAAAAAATACTACCTTTGAAGTCGAATCAATTTTATTCAAAAATATATTCTAATTTGGTTGAAAATTAACTAAAGAATCATTACTTTTGCAGGCTAATTGTGAAATATCTATTTAGTGAAATTACTTTTTTATAAGTAGCATTCAACTAATTGTTTTTTAATGGTTAATGTTATTTTTGAATAAAAATAATCTTGTATTTTAAAAAAAAACAAAATAAAATAAACTCTTTTCTTTTTTTATACATTGATATTCAAAACATTAAAAACATTTACCTTTTTCATTTTTTTTGATTCAATAAAAGCAAAAAAGATTTTAGGCAAGTAAATAGCTTTTTTTTTTGAAAAGAAAAATAAGATAAAACATAAAAATGTCAAACGGAAAATATCATTTTAATCCCGATTCGCTAAGTTACGATGAAGTAAAACTTAGCATGAAACAAAAAATTGTGCGCAGAGTTTTGCCACAAATTTTTGCCGGAATAGTTATTGCTTTTTTTCTTTTCATAGCTTCTTCGTATTGGCTCAATTCGAGTAGAGAGCAAAATATGAAAAGGGAGAACCAACTCCTTGAAAAACAATACATTCAGCTAAACGAAAAATACGAACAGCTTAATAAAGTGCTCGAAGACATTGAGCGTCGCGACAATAATATTTACCGAGCTATTTTTGAATCAGACCCTCCGGCAATGAGCAAAGAATACGGCGACGATGAGTATTTTAAGAAATTAGAAGGTTTAAGTTCAAAAGATTTGATGAACGAAACGAACAAAAAAGTGGATTCACTCAACATAAAGCTAAAAAAACAAGCCAAAGAAATTACGCTTCTATTCAAATCAATACAAACAGAAAATAAGAAAAAATTATTAATACATATTCCAGCCATACAACCTATTGATAATAAGAATCTTGAACATATTCCTTATGGTTACGGAATGCGAATAGACCCTGTATATAAAACACCGGTTTTTCATGCCGGAATGGACTTTGCTGCGCCAAAAGGAGCAAAAGTATATGCAACAGCCGATGGTAAAGTACAAAGTATTGATTCCAAATCGCGCAAATATGGAAATTTTATCACTATCAATCACGGATATGGCTACAAAACTTTGTATGCGCATTTGAGCAAAATTTCGGTGAGAGTGGGACAAAAAATAAAACGTGGCGATGTAATCGGCTACGTAGGCGATACCGGAAAATCCATTTCGCCACATATTCACTATGAGGTACATAGAGATGGAAAACCGGTAAATCCGTTACATTTCTATTTTGCAGATTTAACTCCCGAGTCGTATGCTCGCTTAATTGTTCTATTAAGTATGAGCGGACAAGCCCTTGACTAGCAACCCAATAAAAAAACTATAAAAACCATTGCAAAAAAATTAACTAAAATGCATAAAAATAAAAAAATATTCTCTATCTTAGCAATTATTATTGCATCAATATTTTTTTTCTATTTTTCGGATTTTAAAGTTGTAGAATCGGGTACGATTCTCAAACGAGATACTCTAACTATCGAAAAATCAGAAATTAGCCCTATTTTTGAATAAGCAAAAGTGCTATTTATTTGGAGCAATTAAAAAAAAAATCAAG
>DZBP01000170.1 GCA_022729915.1 Draconibacterium orientale
AAAGAAAAATGAATGAAATTAAAAACATAAAAAAAAAACTGTAAACTTTGTAAACCGTTAAGTTATTAATAAACAGAGTTTTAAATGCTTAGGTTTACAAATTTACAGAAAAAACGAGTATATGACTGCCTGAAAGTTACACATTTAACGCAGTTTCTTTTTATAAATATTTGATTGATAATATTTTAATTGTAAATAATGTTTGTTTTAGCTATCCTTTAAATACTTGAATATCAAATACTTATAAATTAAAAAAGCACTTGAAAACTAAATATTTAGTTATGTAAAAAAGCTATTAATTTGCTAAAAATCAATATATTAACGGTTTTTTAAGGCAAAAAAAAACAAAGAAAATGAGTACTGGTGGAGGTGTTCCGGTGTTTATCCTGTTCAATGAATTAAGTTTTTAAAACTTAAACAACTTGTTTTTTAGAGCTAAAAACAAGTTATTGATTTGTTAATCAATATTTTAATTGATTTTTAGAACTGGTTAAAACAAAAAAAGCAAAGAATTAAGATTTTACTCTTAAAATTTTGCTTTTCAAGTGTTTTTTTTGTATCTTTGCAATATTCAAACTCTACAAAAAAAAATGAAGCAATATGAAATCAATATTAGTAAGTCCCAAAAACACAAAGGAATATGATTTTGTTCTTGAAATATTAAATCGTATGAATGTGAAAATTTCCGAACTTTCGGAGGAGCAAATTGAAGACTTTGGAATGTCCTATTTAATGAAAGAAAAGGATAATGGTAAAAAGATGACACGTAAAGAGTTAAATCAATATTTAGAAAATGCGTAAATGGAAGTATTATTCTCTGCAAAGTTTGCTAAAGACTTAAAAAAAATTAAAAGTCAAGAATCTATTAATAAAGTGGATACAACTATTGATAATGTAGAAAAAGCTAGTAAAATATCTGATATTCATAATATTAAAAAATTAAAAGGGCATGAAAATGCTTATCGTATTAGAATTGGTGATTTTCGCATAGGTTTGTTTATTTCCGGTAACATAGCTGAATTTGCGCAAATAAAAAAACGTGCTGATATTTATAAATATTTTCCATTTCTTTTGAAGCTGCTTTTAAAGATTTAAAAAGCAAAGAATTAAGATTTTACTCTTAAAACTTTGCTTTTCTTTTGTTTGTCAATTAGTTAGTTAATTCCAAGCATCAAACATATAATCTGTTTTTGCTTTGTTGCTTACTTTTGCATAAATTTCAGTGGTTTTAATATCTGTATGTCCTAGTAATTTACTCACAATTTCAATAGGCATTTTCAATTCAATGCAATTTGTTGCGAGTGTATGCCTTGCAACGTGAAATGTAAGCAATTTGTCAATATTTGCAGCCTTAGCAATATCTTTTAAATATCTATTGGTAGGTTGCGAGCTTAACACTTTAAACACCTTTTTTTCTTTAAAAGAACTTTCCGAAATTAGTTTTTGCGCTCGTGAAACAATAGGAATAAATACAAATCCTTTTGTTTTGTGCTGTTTTTTTTCAATAACTTTGATAGGAGTATCTTTGTGGAAATCATTCTTTAAATCTTTGTTTTTTAAGTTTTTAACATCTAAAAAACGCAAACCAGTATAGCATGAAAATAAAAAATAAGTAAGTACATTATGTTTACTTTCCGGTAGTTCCCTGTTTATCCAAAGGTTTTCAAGTCTTGCAAGTTTAAATAAGCACGATTTCCGGTTGTTCTTTTTATTTTAATCTTATCAAAGGGATTTTCATTTTTAGTCGTTCCACTTTCAATAGCTCTATTGATAAATGATTTAAAGGTTTTAAGCATTTTTTCAATAGTTGTAGGAGCATAAGCTTCACGAATAAGGAAATTTTCAAAAGACCGGATAAATGTTACATCTATTTCATTGAAATACAACTCTTTTTTGAAATTTTTAAATACATTCAAATTTGATTTGTACCCGTCATAAGCAGATTTTGAAAATTTATCTTTGTCCTTTTCTATTTCTTCACTCATAAAGGTATAGAAACAATTGGAGTTTGAACTTTCTTTAAATAGTTGAAAATTAAACTCTTCAAAGCTTAAAACTTTATCATTTAAAAAATAATCTGAAATAATATTTTCAGCACGAGTAGAATATTTATTAATGATTTTGTTTTTTCGTTCAAATTGAACATCGGAAGTTTTAACTAGTCGCCTTTTTTCGCTCCAGTCTTTTGGCAATACGAATACACCCAACGAAAATAATTTTGATTTTCTGTTTTTTGTAACTCGTAAAGAAATAGTATTCGTTTTGTCCGAATTTGATTTATCGGAACGCAGAAAAATTGTGAAAGTTGTTTTCATTTTTATAAATGTTTTGAGTAAAACACAGGTAAAACATTTACTATAAAAAATGAAAAAAAAGTAAATAATTTCTAATAAGCTCGAATTATAAGAAATTAAAAGTGAGATAATTATAAAGATTTTCTATAACTACCTCACTTTGAAAGTGGTGCCACTCGGAATTGAACCAAGGACACACGGATTTTCAGTCCGTTGCTCTACCTACTGAGCTATGGCACCTTTTTATTGGGCTCAAACAAGAAGTGTTTCTTTGTTTTTGCGCTGCAAAGGTAAACACTATTTTTATTTGTGCAAATTTTTTTTGAAAAAAAAACGAAAAAAAAACAAATAAATTGGTAAATATTTGATTTTGAAATAACTATTTTTCCTTTTTTTTGAAAAAAAATTAAAAAAACTTTTTTTCATTTCATTTTTTTGACCGAAATAATCAAAATTTGAACACAACTTTTTGTTATTTTATGCCAAAAGCTACGATAAAACTGTTTTAGTGTCTGGTTTAAAAAAGTAGATTTTGTAGGTAAAGTAAATCAGAAATCCTACAAGCAGGGCACTAAAAAAACTAAGCATATAACTTTGTGTGCCATAAGTATCGGGGTTAAAGCTTTCTGGAGCATAATTGTAATAATAAAAATAAAACACCACAGCCAAAGCATTGTTAAAGAAATGAGCTAAAATAGGCAACCACAGCGATTTACTCCAAACCATCAAATATCCAAAATACATGCCCAAAAGCAAACGCGGCAAAAATCCATAAAACTGAATATGCAAAGCACTAAAAAAGAATGCCGAGATAAAAATTCCCCAATGATAATTTTGCGTCATTTGCGTAAAAATACGCTGAAACACGCCTCTAAAAATCAGCTCTTCGCCCAGTGCTGGCAAAATTGCAATGATGAGTATATTCGAAAACAAACCAAGCATTGTTTTAGTAGAAACTATGGCTTCTGTCAATTTTTTTGCTTGGTCTTCGCTTGTGCGCATCAATTGTTCGAGTTCTCCCAAAAATTCAGGCAATTTCATCGATTCGTTGAACTGAATCAAAACATTCATAATTGGTAAAGCCACTAAAATGGTTATAAATACGTAAAGCACTGAATTTAATTTAGGTTTGAAATTCAAAGAAAGATACTGTAATACATTTTCTCCTAAAACATAAGCAATTACACCTGCCGGAAATACGAACAATGCCAAAGTTTGTAATGTTTGAAAATATTTAAGCACCCGAATGTTTTCAATCGTTTCAGTATTCATGTAGCTACCCAATTCAGAGGCATTTATGCCTAAAATAGGTATTGCTAAACCAATTCCGATTCCCAATGTAGCTAAAAACACCACCAAAATAATAAAGATGGCAAAAAAAAATTGAAACGAAGCACTTGTATTTGTGAATAATTTCATATAAAAAACACTAAAGTTATTAAAAAAATATGCAGTGAACTAAACTTATATACTAAAACAAATTAAATTGTATATTTTGTTTTACCAAGTGCTTAAAATCGATTTGGTTACAAAAAAATTTGCTCAAATTAAAATAGCACTGGTGCTTAATTGCACAAAGATAGATATTTTTTTTTGCAAACTTTAGTCCTTTTTTCTAAAAAATAAAATTACATAGGGCATAACTATTCGTCTTTTTTCTTCTTTTTCTTTGTTTTTCCGCGTTTTACACCCGATAAATCGCCACCTTGTTGTTTGGGTTTGAATTTGAAAGTATAAGTAAAATCAAGCAATGGCAAGAAAGCTAAGCGGTTGGGTTGTGAAGCTAAACTCGAATAAGCCAGTTTGTAACCTGCCAATAAACGAGTATTTTTCCAATGCGTAAGCAACAACAAGCCTTTGTGTTCTACACTCCAGTCTTTGAATTTCCCCAATGAAATGAATTGAATATCAGTCGAAAAATCCAAACTTTCGAAATACAAATGTCCATCGAGTTGCAAGCCCACATACCACATCAATTGTCGCTGATAGGGCTGTGTTCTAACAAAAAAGACAGGATAAAAAATACTATCTAACACTTGATTTTTATTCGCTACCGAAAAGTGAAAACCTATTTTTCCGGTAAGTAAGTAATTGGCTTCGGTACAACTTGTAGGCTTTTGAATATATGAGCTTACAAGAACTTCGTTGGTAAGTGTTAGATTGGTTTTGATGCTATTGGTGGGCGAATAAATAATTTCTCTTTCGGCATTCATAAAAGCCGGAAAAGTTTTACCATTCGATTGAAATCTTTTCTGCGCTATCACCGGAGTGTACACGCCATGCCTGCTAGTAACTAACAAATCACCTTTTAACCATTGCTTTTTAAGATACAAATTTGGCGCGTATAACATGCCCAAAGGCTGTGCGCCAATTTCCAATTTGCGCGTTATTCCATAACGCGAATTTTGAAAAACACTTACCGACAATGTATTATGCTCTACCGTTCGAGCATTGCCTACTGTCCAAAGTGGAGTTTGCGCAAAAACACCAGTGTACGCAATCATTGCCACTAGGAATACTAATTTTTTTCTCATATTTAAGACATTCAAAATTAATCAATTTGCAAATAAACCTTTCTATATTATTAAGACGCTTCACTAATTTTCTAATTTTAATTTAGACAAATAACGTTCCTAAACTAATTTGTTTTGTTTTAAAAAACGAAAAAAAAGAAATATAGTATAGGAATTCATAATTCATAATTCATAATTATTTAAAATTTGAATTTTTGATAATAAAAAACTACCTTTGAAACTCATTTTTCCCAAATCAATAATTTTAATTATCAAAAAAAACTTGTGTATTATGAAGAAAAGATTTCTTATTTTGTTTGTATTAAGCTTTTTGGGTGTAATTAGTTTTGCGCAAACCCAAAAAACAGTGCGTGTTAAAAATACCGAAGATTTTATAAACGCAATTGCTTCAAACACAATAATCGAGTTAGAATACGGTTTGTATTTGCTCGATAATTATGTTACTGATGGCTATGTAAGCGAAGATAACTATGGACAAACTGCTTTTTATTTAGAGAATATTTCCAACCTTACACTTCGAGGAGTAGGTCAATTTCCATCTGAACTTGTAGTATCGAACAACGAACTTGCTACTGTTTTGTATTTAAAAGATTGCAAGAGTATTAGGCTCGAAAATCTCGAAATAGGACATGGTGCATCTAAAGGAAGTTGCATAGGAGCGGTAATTGGATTGTACAATACTCAAGATATAAGCATCAAGAACTGTGTGCTTTACGGAAGTGGAACTTATGGAATTGAATGTGTCGCTCAATCGCAAGGGCTTGTGTGCGAAAACACAACCATACGAAGTTGCACCTATGGCGCTTTGGCTCTCACCACAATGTATGGTGCTACGTTCAACAAGTGCACTTTTACCGACAATAGCAGCTTAGATATTTTTTTTATAAATAATTGTACCGACATTGTTTTCAATAGTTGTATCATAAAAGACAATACCAATTGGGGATTGGGCGAATATGCTCAATACTCGGTAAATAAATTATTTGCTGTTGAAGGTGAGGCTGTTACTTTAAATAAATGTTTGGTGAAATTCAATAGAGTCGATTTTTTGGCAAATTCAAAAAGTGCAATTATTAACAACAATTCCCTCATTGAATTTAATAATTATGCAAAAAAAATGTATGAAAATGAGCCTTAATTGTACTTTTAAACTACAAAATCCTTAATTATTCTTCCGAAAACTTTTAGATTAAGCTTGAATAAGGAAAATAGCCGGTTTTTTATTTAAATCTGGAATTTTCTTTTTCCAGTCGGCAAGAGTTTTCGTTTGAATAAATTCGTCGTCGAGACTAATGTTGCAAGCAATACAAAGGCGAGTTTTTGAATTGCAAGTTTGAATCAAATCATCAAGCAGTTGCAAATTGCGGTAAGGTGTTTCAATTACTATTTGAGTTTGTTTTTCAAAAAGAGAACGTTTCTCAAGTGCTAGAATTGCTTTGGTTCGTTCGGGCTTTTTCACAGGAATATAACCCGAAAAGGCAAAATTTTGACCATTGAAGCCAGAAGCCATCAATGCCAACAAAATTGAAGAAGGTCCTACAAGCGGAATTACCTGAATATTTTTTTTGTGAGCCAATTCTACAATTGCCGCTCCCGGGTCAGCTATTCCCGGACAACCGGCTTCCGACATTAAACCAATGGGTTGGTTTTCAATATCTTTCAAGAAAGTAGAAAATTCTGCTTCGTTTGTATGTTTATCGAGTACAAAAAATTGAAGTGAATCAATGGGTGTTTTAATTCCGGCTTTTACTAAATAACGTCTGGCTGTTCTTACATTTTCTACAATATAAATAGTTACCTGATTAATAACTTCTAACACATAAGCAGGAATTACTCTTTCAATGGCACTTTCGCCCAAAGTAGTAGGAATTAAATACAATTTTCCTTTCATTTAAAAATCTTCAAATAATAATTAAACAGCACTTTTAAGATAAAAGTGAAAAGATAAAAGTGAAAAGATAAAAGTGAAAAGATAAAAGATAAAAGATAAAAGA
>DZBP01000171.1 GCA_022729915.1 Draconibacterium orientale
AGATTAATTAAATTATTGAAAATAAACAAGTTATAAAGTCGGAAATCTTAGTCAAATAATATCCAATTTTCATGACAAACAAGCTACCCGAAAATTACATTCAAACTTTTTCCGATTTAAAAGACCGGATAAAAAAAGCTCAATATCAAAGCCTTGTAGCAGTAAATTCGGAAATGATTTTGGCATATCTCGATATTGGAAAAGTAATTTCGGAAAGAACCCAACTTGGCTGGGGAACTTCGGTAATAGAAAAACTCTCACGCGATTTGCAAACTGAGTTTGTGGGAATGTCTGGACTCTCTGAAAGAAGTCTTTATCGTATGAGGCTGATTTATGAGAATTTAGAAAAAAATCAAATTTCGCCACAGCTTGTGGCGAAATTGCCATGGAGTCATACAGAGCTTATTTTTAGCAAATTAAAGAACAAAGAACAACAAGTTTTTTATTTGCAAAAATCCTCTGAACAGGCTTGGAGTCGAGAAGTTTTGAAAGAAAAAATACAGTTCGATTTATATTCAAAAGTACTTAATTTTCAGAACAATTTTGAAACTACACTTTCGCATTCGGAAGAATCAGAATACCGTTTGCAATTTGCCGACGAATACGATTTATCGTTTTTGAACTTAGCCGACAGACATACCGAGCGACAACTCGAAAATGCTATTGTTCTGAATATTACCAAAACTTTGGGGCAGTTTGGAAGCGATTTTGCGTTTATGGGGCAGCAATTCAGGCTCGAACTCGATGGAAAAGAGTATTTTATCGATTTGCTTTTTTATCACCGCAAACTAAAATCAATGATTGCCTTAGAATTGAAAGTTACGGAATTTAAACCCGAATACAGCCAACAATTAAACTGGTATTTGCATTTGCTCGACAAAACCGTAAAATATTCAGAAGACAATCCGAGCATAGGAATATTGTTGTGCAAATCGAAAAGCAAAATTACCGTTGAATATGCTTTGGAATTGGTCAATAAACCTATGGGAATAGCTACTTACAGCTATACTCAATTGCCTTTGGAAATAGCCAAAAACCTTCCCAGCGAAGAAGAATTCAGAATACTACTTTCTGAAAATTTATAAAAAGATTGAGAGAGATTGTTTTTAAGCGGCTAAGCCCGTTTTGTTTGCAAACTGATAAGATGACTTCGAAGTCATCTTATCAGTAAATCAGACGTTTCCATGTCCCTAATCGGGACGATGGAAAGTCTTTTGAACACTTCCCAACGTTCCGTTTAGGAACTTAGGAACGTGTTTTTTTTGTTAATAGTTAAACATTCACCATTAAAAATCAACTATTTTCAAATTATCTTTTTCAATTTCGTTAAAATAACGAACCGTTCCAACTTTGAGCTCGTAAGTAGCCGCATCGTCGCAAACGATGATTCCACGCGAATGCAATTGCAATGCGCTTATAGTCCACATTTGCGAAACGCCCGATTCCACAGCATGTCGCAAGGCTCTTGCCTTGTTCAAACCATTCACCAAAATAAGAACTTCCTTAGCGTCCATAATAGTTCCAACTCCCACAGTAAGAGCCGTTTTAGGAACTTTATTGATGTCGTTTTCAAAAAAGCGCGAATTGGCTACCCGCGTATCGGCAGTAAGCGATTTTAAACGCGTGCGTGAGCTAAGCGACGAACCGGGTTCGTTAAAAGCAATATGCCCATCAGGACCAATACCGCCCATAAAAAGCTCAATGCCGCCTACCGATTTGATTTTGTTTTCAAAACGCTGACATTCAGCCTCTAAATCATTCGCATTTCCATTCAAAATATTGGTATTTTCCGGTAAAATATCAATGTGTTTAAAAAAGTTTTCCCACATAAATGTGTAATAACTTTGTGGGTGATTTTGAGGAATTCCAACGTATTCGTCCATATTGAAACTAATAACATTTTTAAACGAAACTTTTCCGGCTTTGTAATGTTCTATCAGTTTTTTGTAAACTCCAAGTGGCGACGAACCTGTAGGTAAACCTATTACAAAAGGTTTTTCGGCAGTTGGATTGAATCTATTTATTTGCTTTACAATATAATTTGCTGCCCATTGTGAAAGCTGCTCGTAAGTTTCTTGAATTATAAGTCTCATGTTTTGAATAGTTTAGCTAGTTTTTGTTTTCCAAGTTGAGTTTGCTGTTAATTTTGACAAATATTTGCACAAAAATACATTTTTTTTCTAACTTTTAAAAATATTTCATAAAGTTTTTATACTTTTTATTATTTTTAATTTAGTTTTCAAAAAAGGAATTTTAACTATTTGCGCGACAAAGGTAAAATTAAAATTTGTATTTTTGTAATACAAATTTATTTTTTTTATGAAAATTGGAAATTAGAAAACATTTATAGAAAAGCGAAAAATGAAAAAAAAATAGTGGAAAGTGAATGAAAATATAAAGTAGGTACAAAAAAAAAGCCCCACAAGGGGGCATTTTTCTTTTAAAAAAGTAAATTAATTACTTTTTCTTGCCTTTAGTAGCATTAGCAATAGAATCTGCTTTTGCTTTTTCAATGGCAGCAGCAATAGAATCTGCTTTTACTTTTTCAATGGCAGCAATTGAATCTTGTTTTGCTTGTTCAACTTTTGCAATAGAATCTTGTTTCAATGAATCAAGTCTAGCTTGTTCTGCAGCTTGCTCTTCTGCACTTGGACCACATGCAACAAATCCTAAGAAAGTTGCAAGTACTGTTAATTTTAAAATCGATTTCATCATTTATATTTAAATTGTTAATGGCACAAAAGTATAATAGAAAAATCACTTGCAAAATAAATTTGATTTTTTTTTTTCAAAAATTGAATTTTTTTTTTCTCTTACTTGTTTTAAAACAAGTATCTAAATATTAAAAATCTAAATATCAATACTTTAAATTAAATATTGAAGATTATGAATTGTTAATTTTTTCAAAAAATTAAATGTATTATTTCAAAAAAAAAAAGAAAAAAAATAGAATTTGATTAAAAATAGTTTTTTTTACCTAATCAGCTAATTATCATGCAATTAATACCAAAAAGAAGTAAGTTATTTTTATAAACCTACTGATAATTAAGAAAATACAATTTGTAATACAACTTTAAAAAAATGGAAAACTCACTATCAGAGACATGAAAATGTTCAAAAAAAATAGAAAAAACTCATTTTATATAAAAAACTAGTTTACAGTTTTTTACATTTTATTGCGTTAAAATGTCAGTTCAATAACAAAGAAATACTATTTTTGTGGCAACAAATTTAGAATATTCAACTCAGACTTTAGGTAAAAAGAAACAATTCATTCGCACAGTTAAAGCATTGTATTTCAAAAAAAAAAAGCGTAAAGAAGCTGTCTAACAAAAGAAAAACTCAGTCAACAGATAAATATCCAATTAACTGTTTAACAGCAAAATAGAATTTTGAATAATTGTAATACTATTTATTTAGAAGACTTCTTTCTTGACGCTACGTTAGCTATTTTCTTGTTGATAATTATTCTAACATACTAATTTTAAGTAATTTAATTATTTTTTACTACAAAAAAGATGAAAAAGAATTTTAAAAAAATTGTATTTGCATGTATTTTATTACTTTCGGGAAATCTCTACGCACAGAAAGATACTATTCAGCTGGAAGAAATCTATATACACTCAAGCCGAATGCCTGTAATGTATAGCGAAAGCTCACGAATAATGAGCATCATTTCACGCGAAGAGATAAAATTGGTGCCTGCGCAAACGGTTCAAGATATTTTGCAATACCTTGCCGGAGTTGATGTCAGACAGCGTGGTGCCGAAGGTGTACAAGCCGATTTGAGCCTTCGTGGTGGCTCGTTTGAGCAGGTTTTAGTGCTTCTGAACGGCATCAAAATAAATGACCCACAAACGGGGCATCACAACTTGAACATTCCCATTGATATTGAAAGCATTGAGCGCATCGAAATTTTGGAAGGTCCGGCAGCTCGAGTTTACGGGCAAAATGCTTTTTCGGGTGCCATCAATATTATTACGAACTCCGAAAATGCTTCAAATATTAAAATAAATGGATTTGTAGGCAGTTATGGGCTGCGCAAAGCTTCAATTGCGGCTAATATAGCCTCTTCCGGATTAACTCAGCATTTGGAATTTTCGGGCAAATCATCAGACGGATATACCGAAAATACCGATTTTCAAGATAAAAACTTATTTTATCATTCCCATTTAGATTCAAAATACGGAATTTTCAATATTCAGGCAGGTTATTTAGAAAAAAATTTTGGTGCCAATAGTTTTTATACTACACTTTTTCCAAATCAATACGAAGAAGTAAATTCTGGCTTTGCAAGTTTAAAGTATTCTAAAGGTACCGAAAAATGGAAATTGAATTCTACTTATTTTTGGCGACGCCACAAGGATTATTTTTTACTGAAGCGAGACGATCCAAGTTTTAATCAAAATAATCATTTAACCGATATAATAGGTAGTGAGTACAATTTCAGCTACACTTCTAAATTAGGTGTAAGTGCCTTGAGTTTAGAATACAGAAAAGAAAAATTATTAAGCAGCTCTATGGGCGATGAATTGGACGAAGCCATAGAAGTAAAAAATAGAGATGCCAAATATTTAAAACACTATGATAGAGACGTTTTATCTTTTTCGCTCGAACACGCGGTAAGTTTTAAGAAATTTCATGCGGCAGGAGGTTTAATTGCGAATTGGAACAACGATTTTGGTTTTTCGGCATATCCGGGCATTGATTTTAACTATGAAATTAATGATTTTGTCAAAGTTATAGCTTCAGTAAATACCTCATTTAGAACTCCTTCGTTTACTGAACTTTTGTACAAAGACCTAAACAACATTGGTAATAGAGAACTTAAACCCGAAGAAGCCATAAGTTTTGAAATTGGAACAAAATGGAATAAAGGAATTTCAAAGGCACAATTGTCTGTATTTCATACCATTGGTAAAGAAATTATCGATTGGACAAAACCTTCTGACGATTTATCGCAACCGTGGCTTGCTCAAAATATATCGAACTTAAAAACGAGTGGAATTGTAACCGAATTTAGTTTGTTTCCAACACGTACCAACAAAAATGCGTTCGTTCGTTCGTTAAAATTTGCCTACACCTATTTATGGCAAGAAGCATCGATAGATGAAAATTTTGACTCACGCTATATTCTAGATTTTTTAAAGCACAAAGCCTCATTTGGCTTGCAACACAAAATTTACAAAAATTTCAACGCATCATGGCAAGTTTTAGTACAAGATAGAGAAGGTGGATTTACTCAATTTTCTGATAATCAATTCGTCGAATACGAAATCTATTCTCTCGTAAATGGAAAGCTAAGTTGGGAAAATAAATTTGCAATCGTTTATTTTGACGTAAACAATCTGCTCAATACAGCTTACTACGACTTTGGAAATATTCCAATGCCGGGAAGATGGTTCAAGTTGGGAGCAAAAATCACTCTTTTCAACGAAGCAAAATAGCCAATTAAAACTATTATTTCAAAGAAAATGCATTGAATGGCAGTAAGCAGAAAAATATTTTTTATCAAAAAGCAAATTAAAAATCGATTCATAT
Source organism: Draconibacterium orientale (assembly GCA_022729915.1). Taxonomy (GTDB): domain Bacteria; phylum Bacteroidota; class Bacteroidia; order Bacteroidales; family JAIFNL01; genus JAIFNL01. The sequence continues at coordinate 5,542 of DZBP01000171.1, forward strand.
ATTTATTCAAATAATTGTATATCAAAAAAATAATTATCCGATTATTTTGAAAAAAAAATATACGAACATTACGAAATTGTTAAAAAAGAAAAAAAAGTTTCAAAAAATTTTGTACTTCAAAATTTTGCTTTACATTTGCATCACTCTTTAACTATAAAATTATATACAAAATGAAAAAAGTAAGATTATTTTTATTGGCTTTAGCTACAGTTAGCTTTATGTCATTCTACGCTTGCAACAGCGCATCAGAAGAAGCTACAGAAGAAGCTACAGAAGAATCAGTAGAAGCTACTGACGAAGCTGCTGACGAAGCTACTACAGAAGAAGCTGCTACAGAAGAAGCTACTGAAGAAACTAAAGCTGAGTAATTAGCACAGTTTTTTTAAATGAAAGCGGTAAAATTAGCTGTTAAGTTAATAGCGGTAATTAGTTTTACCGCTTTTTTTGCGTGTAATAGTGAGCCTTCGGGTGAAAAAGACACACAAAATGCTGATTCTGTTGAAATTATGAATCAAAATTCCGACCACAATACAAATTCTGAAAAAAAAGAAACCAAAGAAAAAACTACACCAAAAGATTATACTGCCAAATACATTTGCCCTATGCACTGTCCCAAAAGCGGAAGCGATAAGCTAGGCGATTGTCCCGAATGCGGCATGGAACTGATTGAAAATCCAACCACTAAAAAAATTATTTCCAAGAAAAAGTAAATTTGAAAATTTGAAAATGAGTTAATTTGAAAATGAGTCAATTTGAAAATTTGAAAATGAGTTAATTTCTAATTCCAAATTTCTAATTCCAAATTTCTAATTTCTAATTTCTAACTTCCTGTTAATCATCTCCCTGAATTGAATCCAGAATTTTCTGAACTTCTTCTTCGGTATTATGAAGTTTGTCTTTGCAGAATGTGAGCAATGCTGCTACTTCCTTTACTTTTTCGGATAGTTTATCTACGTCTAAATCACCGCTTTCGACACTTTCGATAATTTCTTCGATTTCCTGAATTGCTTCTGTGTATGTTTTTTTCTTTGTCATGTTTTTTTGTTTTTTATAGTTTACAAATCTATACTATTTTGTAATAAGTTCATACGCTTGTTTTATCCAGTTTTTGAGTTGTTCATCGAATTCATCGACAGAATCCAAGCGCACAGCATGCCATGCGCGATTTTTCGAGATTTGAACCGACTTAAAAATAGGAAATCCTTCTTCGTGGTGATCTAACTGAAAATCAATCTCAATGTATTTTGTCCTAATAATTACTGAAAGAAAAG
>DZBP01000172.1 GCA_022729915.1 Draconibacterium orientale
AAACCACTTTTTTTTTACAAAAATACTATTTTCCCACAACTATACAAAATGGTCTGTAAGTTTTTCAGAAAGGCTGCAAAATCTATTTTTTTGCACCAATTTGGTTTAATTTTTTTTAGCAATCGCTTAATGTGAGGTGTGCTGGTATCCGTAGGAGCTACCAGTTATTTGAATGATTTAATTTCGTGGCTATTTATTCCTTTCATTTTCAATTCTATTCTAAATGAACATTTTACCTATTAATTTACAACGATTTAAAATTATCACCGTCAGCCCAAAAAACAATAAAAAATCAATCTGTAATAAAAACACAATTAATACAAAGTGCTTGACTACCGAGGTTGCTGTGCTGTTTATTTTTTATTCTCGTTAGATAAATCAACTTGTGCAAGCAAATTAAGAAATAATGTAGAAGTAAATCCCGATTTGAAAATAGAGAGTAGTTTTGTATTAAAATCTTGCGATGTTTCCGCTTTACCTAAATCTAGAGTCTGTTTCTCAAATAGTTTTATTTCAACTGGGTATGGCGAATTTTTATCGGGAATTATCTCAAATAATCGATAAAAATAACCTCTACCGATAGGCGCATTAATGTAAAAAGCATAACTAATAAGAGTTGTGGAACTATCCGAACTTTCTGTTAGACTACTTTCTGTAATTGTTGCCGAAAGTTTTCCCTTATATTTTTCATTAATTGCATTTGCATAATGCAACATAATATTATATGGATTGCTCTCTTTAATTTTTGCAAACACGTCGCCCTCTGGCGTTGGCAAAATATTTAATATTTCTTCTTTACTCATAACTTCAATAATTATAATTTAATTTTAAAACTTAATGGCAAATGGTCAGAATAACTATCTTTTTTTATCGTAAAATCACCGTTAACTAATTTCTCACTCCCTAAACTGTCAATTATTTTGATTGAGCTAAAATCAAATATGTCAATTACTTTTGGACGCATAATCACTTTGTCATACACATTCCAATAGGGTGATTTTGAATAGTAATAAGAACCCGGCTGCTTCCTTTCGCCCGATAAATAGTTTCTATCACCCATAAAACTCCACATTGGATTATAAAAATAGTTGTATTTTTTATAATGAAATTGTTTGCAAATTTTTTTTGCCTCCACTTCTGACAGTGTCGCATTAAACGCCGATAATTCAATCATTCCGGGTTCAAAAGGGTTCATGTTAAAATCACCAAAAATCAACGTTTTAGTATTATTTCTGATGGTTTCAACCTCTTCTATTTCTTGAACATATCCCCTCGCAATTTCTGATTGCGATAAATCATCATAATTTAGTTTGCTCGGAAAATGAATTCCTCCAATCAATAGTTCATCTGAATTTTGTAGTTTTAAGCTCGTGAAAACTAAACGTTTTGACGTTGCAACACCAATACATTCAAGTTCGTCGTTTTGAAATCTCGAATAAAATTTAGGAGTATATTGTGTCTCATCAAAACTTGTTTTATATTTTATTTTGTACAAACCAAGTTCTTGCTCTATTAAACTATCTGCAATTTCGGTATTTTCAACCAACAATAAAACATCAATATTTGCCGCAATTTTTTTAATTTCAGAAATAAAACTTGGCGGTTTGTTGTTGATATTCCAGTATAAAAATTGTATTTCCATCGCTTAGAGTTATTTTATTTTTTTTACAAAAATACTATTTTCCCACAACTATACAAAATGGTCTGTAAGTTTTTGAGACAGGTTGCTAAACTTTCCTAAAACCTTTGAAAGATTTTAAATGGGAGGAATTTAACGACGAAATAAGTCATTCATCGTTAATCGTTAAAACATTAATCGTTAAATAAAAGCACCAAAGGTGCGCACTACATTAGCCCAGTCCGCAAGGGCTGGGACAAAAACGCCCACACGATACAAAAGCGGCAACGCCAACTTTCCAACCGTAATCATCGCGTAATTTGAAGATTACAGGTAAATCGGTGCTGGTGGCTTCGTTTATTTTTTTCATGTTTTTTGGAAATTATTTTCAAATGCCAATAAAAATCTATCGAGGCTTTTGTTGTGTTTTCGTGCGTTGGATAAATTAATTTTTTTTGCAAAATGCTCTGCAAATCCTATTTCGTCTTTATGACCTTTGTCTGCTTTAAAAAACAACTCTTTTAGCCAGTTTTTGGGATTAGGAATAGAGTGTGTGTCCTTGTTGAGGGTTGCATCGTGTTTTATGCGTTTTACTTCTTCATGGTCGGCACAAAACCATGCTTCCAATTCCTGAACAGCCACAAAATGAAATGAGTTTTGATAATTGCTTAATATTTTTTCTATTTTTTTGCTGTCAAAGTCGTTACAGTCTTTATCATAGACCAACAGCGTGGCATATATAGCTTGTTCCTGTGTTTTCAAAAACTTCTCAAAATTGGACAATACATTGCCTTTGGTTCTCAAATTTTTAACTTTAACGCTATAACCTAAGGGGCTTACAAATTCTCGGAATTTAGAACCCTCAAAAAATGTTTGGTCTGATTTGCCTTCTACATACAGCAAAACCTGTTTTACTTGATTAGCCATCGATAGTTCCTCCTCCTAAATCGTTGTTTAACCAAATTTGGTCGAGGCTAAATTCTTCCAAGTAACGTTCCAATTCTTCTGTTTTATTTATACGTTGTAAGCGGGTTCCACTTTCGTTTTTGTCTAATAAAATGATGTCTTCAGCAGAAAGATGTGCGACCAAATCGGTGGAATGTGTCGTTATAATTACCTGAAATTTATCGGTTAAGGATTTTGCAAGTTTCACTATTTGTTCCATTAATTGCGGGTGAAGGTTTTTTTCCGGCTCTTCTATTATTAAAATGCCTTTTTGTCCTTTTCTAATATTCAAATACTGACAAGTTACCATAGCAGTTACTAAACCGATAAATAAGGCTGTGCCATCGGAAAGCTCTCGCAATCCGTACTCTTTTCCATCTTTTTCACGCACTATAAAATAGAACGTGCCCGTACCCATTGCTTTGGTATCGAGAGTTTCTAAATTGGGTATGTTGCGGCGCAAAATGTCATTTATATCTGTGATTACTTGTTTGTTGTGCTTTTTGTAATATTCCAATACACCCGATAAGTTTTGCCCATCATGCGTAAGTAAGGTTTGGTTGCGGCTGCTAAATGGGGTTATTAATTTTTCTGATGAGAGTATGTAGGCAAAAAAATATTCGCAAAAACTTTGAAACAGAACCATTAAAAAACCGGAATAGCTTTTGCCTGCCATAGGTTGATATTTTAGCAATTTAAGTAAAGTTGCATCAAATTCCATTTTCAAACAACTCGAAAAATCGGGTTTGTAATCGAAGGTATATTTTGCTTGGTTTTCGTTTCTGTCCAATACTTTGAAGGGTTCTTTTTTTCCTTTGAGTTTTAACCAATATTTTTCGGCTACAACGCCTTTTCCCAAAGCAAGTTCTAAGGAATAATGTTGCTCTTGGGCTATTATTTTATCGTTTGTAGGGAATAACGGAATTTCTATTTCATCGGCTAAGTCTATTTCTATGAGTAATCGTTCTTGCTCCGATGCGTTTTTGTTAAAAATGGCTTCGGTGTATGCATCAAAATCGTCTAAGGTTTGAAAGCCGCCGATAATTAATTCGCGCAAAGCTATTAACGCCTTGGTTAGATTGGTTTTGCCGCTGGCATTGGCACCTAATATTACATTAAAATCGTTGAAGTTGATGGTTACATCTTTGTAACTCAAAAAATTTTTTAATCGTAATTTCTTTATCATGGCTTTTATTTTTTTTACAACACAAAAATAAACTCTTTTTCGAATTTTAATACCGTTTATCTGTTTTTTTTAGTAATTTTTTTCAAATGATGTAGTGAACCTAATTTAATAAACTTTATATAAAACAATTTATTACGACTCGAAAAGTATTTCGTTTTAGCTTGCCAAAGTTTTAAAACTTTGGCAAAGCTTTTTGTTTTATATAATCACTATTAGGGGTGTTCAGAAAAATATTAAAAGAAACATTTTTTCATTAATCGTTAAATAAAAGCACCAAAGGTGCGCACTACATTAGCCCAGTCCGCAAGGGCTGGGACAAAAACGCCCACACGATACAAAAGCGGCAACGCCGCGAAATAAAAATTAATTAATTATCAATTATTCCGCACCTTTGGTGCTTTGATTTTTTACTCATTTTATCGTACCCAGCCCTTGCAGGCTGGGCTATTGTATTTTGCACCTTTGGTGCTATAAAAAAAACATTCATCGTTCATCGTTAAAATCATTAACCATTAAAAACATGTCCCTAAGCGCAGGCGCAAGGAAAGTTTCATAAAAAAAACGCTTTATCTTTCGCACTTAGCTATCCGGCATAAGCCTACTAAAAAAAGCGTTTTGTACTCTTCGTTCAACAAAAAGTCGAAACAGGGCTCAATTTGTTCATAAAATAAAGAAATCCATCTTTTTTCTGAGCTTGGCACAAGAACCACGCGAAACCCCAAATTGTTGTTGCGGTTGTTAGCGTTCCAGTTGTTGCGATTCGACACGCGGCAGTTAGAAGCGTTGTTGTTCCAGCTACCACCCCGATTGACGCGGTTAGTGCTTACAATCGACACCCTTTTTTTTGAAAAATATAATTGCTTCGCAAGCCAAATGTATCGGCGTGTTTTACAAAACTGAGCAAAGGTAATAAATGCTTTTGATACTCGATGCTATTCCATTTTAAATTTAATAAATTGGAACGAAATAAAAAAAGTTTTTGACGAAATCGTTTTTTCGCTACTTTGCCGAGCTTTATTTTGTGTGGAAATATACGAAACCCCAAAAAAGAAAAGCCGTATTTTATAAAATTAAGCGTTTTTGTTTTTAGGTCTAAATTTAACTTTGTGTGCAAAAACAATTCAAATTCTTTTATTTTCTGAATTAATTCTAATTTGTCGTTTGAAAAAAAAAGCATATCGTCCATGTAACGTACATAAGGCAGTTTTAATTTTTCTGTTGCAAAATGGTCGGCAACCGACAAATAATAATTGGCAAAATACTGGCTTGTCAAATTTCCGATAGGTAAACCTTTATTTTCGGTGGTTTGATATGAATTTATAATCTGATAAAAAATAGATAATAATTCGTTTTCTTTGAATAAACGAGTTAAGGCTTTTATTAAAATGGTATGGTCGATGCTGTCAAAATATTTTCGTACATCTAATTTGGCATAAAATGTATATTTTTTAGCTTGCATTTTTGCGTAATTTATGGCTTTGTGCGTGCCTTTGTTGGGGCGAGTGGCGTAGGTGTGATAAATAAAATGTTTCTCGAAAATGGAATGGCACACATTCATAAGTGCGTGGTGCAAAACCCGTTCGGCAAAAGAAGCAGCACAAATAATGCGTTCTTTGGGGTCATTGATAGTAAAGTATTTGTAATGACCTACCGTTACATTTCCGGTTTTCAATTCATGTTGCAATTGGTATAAATTTTCGTCTAAATTTGAGCTGTATTCCAAAAAATCTTTTTTTAAGGTTTTTCTTTTTTTCGATTTCCAATAGGCTAAATACAAATTATCCAAATCGGATATCGAGTTCATCAATTGATTGGCTCGTTTCATTTGTTTCGGGTTGGGTGGGTTGATTTGTTTTTACTTTATTTTGTTTTATTTTTTTTATTTGTTCGATGAAAAGCTGACCAAATTTTTTCACTTTTTGTTCGCCAATGCCTTTTATTTTCTTCATTTTTTCTAAACTCAATTCTTTTAACAAAAGTATGTTCGACAATTCATCGTTATTGAAAACGGCATAAACCGGAATGGCTTCTTTTACAGCTACTTCTTTGCGAAATGTACGCAATTGATCGAATACCTCAAACAGTTCATCGCCCAAAAGGGCTTTATAATCTATTTCGCCTTTCGACTTGACAAATTCGTTGTTTTTACCAGCCAAAATGTAATCGACACTTATAGCCCAATAACTTTCGGTAGAAGTAGTTACAAACGTTTTTTCTATTTTTACTATTTTGTTTGTGCGCAAAAAAGTATTTAAGGCTTCTGCCTCTTCGGTGGGATAATCGACCGGAATTTTAAAAAATTGAAATTGCATGGGTTTGAAAAATAAAATAAAAAGAATACTTTTGCTTGTGAGGGCGGCTTGGCGCACGCCCTAACCGCAAAAGTATTCTTTTTATTTTATTTTTCTTCCTTTTTTATTTTTTTTTATTTTTTTTTATTCTTTTTTATTTTTTTTTAGCTCAGAAAAAGAATGGATTTTTTTATTTTATAAACTTGGCACAAGAACTACGCGAAACCCCAAATTGTTGTTGCGGTCGTAAGCGCGCCAGCTGCGGCGATCCGACACGCGGCAGTCAGAAGCGCCGTAGCTCCAGCTACCACCCCGATAGACGCGGTTAGTGCTTGAATTATCAATCCATGCAAAGCCATCTTTTGGGGCATTTTCATAATTTCCATGCCAAGTATCCAAACACCATTCCCACACATTGCCGCTCATGTCGTAAATGCCGAGTTGGTTAGGTTTGCGAGTGCCTACTTCGTGGGGTTTGTTTTCTGAATTTTTATAGTACCAAGCATAATCGCCCAATTCGTTTTCGTTGTTTGTTCCGGCGTATTTGGTGCGTACAGACGCGCCATGTAGAGACAACGCATGCGTTGTCTCTACATTATTCGTGCGGCGCATTTCAACATATTTTGTATCATCGCCACCGCCTGCGGCGTATTCCCATTGGGCTTCAGTGGGCAGGCTGTATTTTTTACCAGTTTTTTTACTTAGCCAATTGCAATATTCATTTGCCCCAT
>DZBP01000034.1 GCA_022729915.1 Draconibacterium orientale
GTCTACCGCCACAAGAACATCCTCTACAGCCGGTCGATCCTCACCGGGACGCTCCGCTGGAAGAACGACCTGGGCGGCCGCGTGACCTGGCAGAACTGGCCCGAGCGCCAGTACCCGCAGGAGGATATCCTGGTCCAGGACGGCCTCGGCCATCCAGTTGCGGCTGGTGAGGACGTATTGCGCCAGCCATTCGAGCGAGACCGAGCCCGAACCTACTTTCAAGCCTTTTTTTCCGTTTGTAGAACCTTTTTCAACGTCTTGTTCTATAACTACTTCGCCGCCCGAACCTACTTTTAAAGTTCCTTTTCCGGCTTTTGAGTTTTTTTCAACATCTTGTTCGATAACAATTTCTCCTCCCGATAATGTACCTGCCGATTTGGTTAGTAAGTTTTCTTTTATCCACAACAAAGTGCTTGAACCGATGTGTAAACTTCTGAAATAAGCTGAAATACCAAAAACATTAACGGTACAATTGCTCAAACTTACTGAATCGCTTAGCGTTGGAACAACATTGGGTGTCCAATCTTCTGGATTATTCCATTCTACAATTTCTTTTCCATTTTTAATGTGATAAGCTATTGAAACAGTTACATAATCATAAGAATCGCACGAGATATTATTATTTTTCACATGCCATTCAAAAGTAGTTTCGCCTGCTTGCAAACCTGTAACCAAGGTATTATTATTGGAAGGAGTTTGAATTGTTACTCCACCAACGTAAGTACTCCAAGTTCCGGTATAACCATTTGGAACGGGTAACGCTTTCAAATTAACATCGGTAGCTTGTATTGGATGAACTTCTGAAAAAATATTAATATCATTTCCAGCATTTATTGTTGGACGAATATTTTTTACAGTAATTGCATCGCTTGAAATGCAATTTTGGTTTTTAATGGTCCAAATAAATTCGTTGTCTCCTTCAGCAAGATTGTAGGCAAAAGCAGATATGCTTCCTGTATATGTTTCTAATGTGGCGCTTCCGGTACTTGTCCAAATTCCAAAACCCATTTGTGGACTATTGCCCAATAGCATAACTTCATAATCACAGGTTTCTATGTCTGCACCTGCGTTGGCAACTTCAACCGAATTGTTATATATAATTACTTCATCTTCACCAAGAGAAGTGCTCCACAAAAAGATATTTGCGCCAGGGGCGAGTCCTGAAACGGGTGTATTGGCTGAAGCTGGATTTGCTATTGAGGCATTTCCGTATGTAGTCCAAGTTCCTATAATTGGATAAACTGCATTTAAAAGAGCTGAGTTTTCACATACATACTGATCTTTTCCTGCATTTATATTGTCAAATTTTACCTTTATAGGTTTGGTTTTAAGTGATAATTCTTGCATTTCAGGATGTGTAATACAACAAGCATATTCACCTAATTGCGAAAGAGTTACCGAATTTAACGTAAGAATTGCCGTTTTAGCACCAGAATACATTGCTGAATTTTCGATTGGCATATCTTTGTAAAGCCATTGAAATTCTGTTCCTGCGGTAGTAAGGCTTTTGATAGATAAATCGTATAAATTCAAAATTACTTTAGAATTAACAGTCGTTTGGAAAGTATCTTTAGTAAGTTCTATTGGATTTTGAGGTGCAAAAATAAAGAGTTCAGCACTCGGTTTTTCTTTTCCTTCAAAATCGGTATATGCAAGGTTATTGTATGAAATATTGAAATTGTAATACGATTTATTTCTTTCAATAGCCGGAAATTCGCTAAATTTGTTGTTATTTACCCATATATTCGTTAAAGTTGGTATTTCAACAACGGTTTTTTCTATTTTCCCTGAAAGATTATTGTAAGATAAATCGAGTTCGGATAAAAACGAAAATTTGCCAAATTCAGTAGGGAGAGTTCCTGTTAAATTATTTCCAGACAAATTAATACTTGTAATGTTGAAGTTTTCATCAACCGAAACACCATACCAATTTTTCACCTCTGTTTTTTTCCAATTCGTTCTGTTTGTCCAATTATTGCCGGCTGTGGCATCGAAAAGTGCAACCAAAGCAAGTGAATCTTGAGCTAAAACATGATTTTTGTAAGTTACTATTACGGTATCTAAGTTTGTACAACCATCGATGCTTGTTACATTCCAGTAGAAAATATTTTTGCCTATTGAAAGGTTTGTTACAGGAGTATTCGTATTGGTAGGCTCTACTATTGAAGCAGATCCCTCAGTTGTCCAATAACCATAATCTCCATTTTTTTGACCATTTTTTGAAACTTCCTTTTTATTTTCGCCGTTCATCATATAAGCATTTAAATAAGTAGAAGGAGCTCCCGTATAAATATCTTCGCCAGCCCAAGCTATAGGTTTGGGATTTATAAAAATACTTACGTTTCCAGAGTTTGAACTACAGTTGTTGCCAACAGACCAATAAAGATAATTATTGCCCACCTGCAAATTTCTTACTGTTGTGGTGTAACTTGTTGGATTGTCGAAAGTTGGACCTTCGTACATACCACTTTCTGAGTGCCATTGACCATAGGCTGTATTACCAAAAATTGACGGATCTGTTGCAGTAATAGTTGCAAAATTTTGTCCTTCGCAAAAAGTTTGCGCCTCGCCAGCTGAAATGGTTTCTTCGTACAAATTGGGTAAACGGGTAATTACTACATCGTCGGAGGTTGAATTGAATGACCATCTAAAAGTGTTGTCGCCCATTTCGAGGTTATCGGCTTGAGTGCTTGCAGTCGAAGTATTTGATATGGAAGCCGAACCTTGTGATGTCCATGTTCCAATATAAGGATAAGCCTCATTGCCAGATAAATAATAGTAATCATTACATACTGTATCGTTCACGCCTGCGTCGGGTACTAAATAGCCAACTTCAATATTTTCAGTTTGTAAAGTTAGTAACGGAAATGAAGCATTGGTGATTTTGCAATAATAAGTTCCTAAATCATTGGCTGTTAAATTTGCTATTGAATAGTTCAAATTGCTACTTTCAAAAACCAATGATCCATTTTTGAACCAAGTATAATAATTACTTTCGGCATATATATTTTCATTAAATGATTGAATATTAATATTTAATGGATAATCCGGTGCCGCTTGTGCTTTGTGCGAAACAAAAGGCACTGTTTTTTGAGGCCAATAGGTAAACGTTGAAGCATTACAGTTAGCAAAAAGCAAATCTTCAAATGTCAAATTATTGTTTGAGATATTGCAATTGGTAAGTGTTAATGTTTCAAAATTTGAAATTTCGCTAAACTCATTGTTTTCTAAATATAAATCTGTGAGAGTATTAGAAAAATTTGGAATTGAACCTATTAATTCATTGTTTGATAAATTTACCGTTTTTATATTGCTCAAATAACTTATATTATAGGTTACTTCTTTTAATTTATTTGACGATAAATTTAAAATTTCCAAATTAGACAAATACGAAATATCCCAGCTTATACTGCCTGTAATATTATTTTCAGACAAATTTAAAACTTTGAGTGAATAGATACTGTAGATATTGTTAGCAATTTCACCTGATAAGTTATTTTTCGGCAAGTTTATTTCTGTTATAGTATTAGTTGCAGCTTCTACTGTTATTCCGAACCACAATTTTACAGGTTGAGTTTTCCAGCCGGTTTTATTTGTCCACTTATCGCCACCCATAAGGTCGTAAAATGATACCAAATTTATTGAATCTTGGTAACTTACTTGCGCTTTTGTCTGGTTGGCAAAAATACCAAACAGCAACGATAACGCTAAAAAATGTAGAAATAGTTTTTTCATAATTTTTTTTTTTTATTGTTTCAACTTTATTTTGGTTAGTTTTTAACTTTTTTCGAATATTTTTTATTTTTTTATATAAAAAAGCTGTGTTGTTGTATATTTAAGCATTTGATATTTAAACGAATAAGTTTTTATCGAAAATAGTATTTATAATTAGTAAACGAATTTAATGAAAGTTAAGTATTTGTGAATGGATTGCAAACAAGTTACATTTTTTTTATTTAATAGTCAAATATTCTACTCCGAATAAAAAAAATACCCATTGTTTTATTCACAATGAGTATTTAATTTGTTAATTTTCAATAGATTAGCTAAAATTAATTACAGGTTTATTTTTTTCTCGAAACGTATAAAATAGCAAATAAAATAGATTATTTTTTTCTGGAAAATCGTTTTTTTTCAATTTAAACTTAAACTATTTGAGTTTATTCTACTTTAATACCGATAATTAAAATATCGTCTAATTGCTCAAATTCTTTGCCTTCGTTTGGATTTGTCCAATTTTCGTAAGCTTCTAACAGCAAGTGTTTTTGGTCTATCATGCTTTTGTCAGAATTTTCGAGTAGTAAATTTTTAAAACGCTTGGTTAAAAATTTCTCACCTTCGTTTCCTCCAAATTGGTCGATGAATCCGTCAGAAAAAATATAAATTTGATCGCCTTTTTGTAAATTTACTTTATGATTTGTAAAAGAACCTTTTTCGCGATAATAAATACCAATAGGCATGCGGTCGCCTTTATATTGAATCATTTCTTTATTTCGGATTAATAATAAAGGATTATAAGCACCGGCATACTGAAGCGTATAATTTTCGTAATCGAAAATGCACAAAGCAATATCCATTCCATCTTGCGCTTCGTCTTCTTTTCCGGTTTGGCGAAGCGATTTTTTGATGTAGCTTCTTAGTTCGTTGAGTACTTCGTTTGCCTTTAAATTTTGTGCTTCTTCTCTGTTAACTATCTCATTCAAAAGCGAAATGCCCAACATACTCATAAAAGCTCCCGGCACGCCATGTCCGGTACTGTCGGCAGCTGCAATGATGGACAAATTGTTATTTTTGGCAGCCCAATAAAAATCGCCGCTTACAATGTCGCGCGGTTTGAAAAGCACAAAATGTTCATGAAAATTGTGGCTGATAAATTCTTCGGGTGGCAATACAGCATCTTGTATTCGTTTGGCATACACAATACTATCCATAATGTGCTGTTTTTGTTGAAGAATTTCTTCGTTTTTTTCTTCCAAAATCAAATTGGCTTTTTGTTTGCTCTTGTAACTTCTATAAATAACAAAAGCCAAACCAATCATCAACAAAAATGCCACAATAAAAAAGTAAGAAAGAAGCCTTTGACGTTTAAGTTCTTCCTCATTTTCGAAATTTACTTTTTGCTGTTCCATTTCTTTTTGCTTCAACTGTTGTTGAAACTCCATATTCATTTCCAGCTTGGCTATTTCGTTCTTTTTTTCCTCATTTACTAAGCTGTCTTTCAGTTCTATATGTGTTTCATAAAAATTGAGCGCATTTTTGTAATCTCCTAAGAGTTTGTAGTTTTGGTACAAACTTAATGCTGAATTTCGTCCGATAGCTAAAACTTGTATTTCTTTTGAAATTTGCAATGCTTTTGTATAGAACGGTATCGATTTTAAGGCTTGCTTTTGTGAAGAATAGTATTTTCCGAGCGAAAAGTAACTATTAGCCAAACCTGCTTGACTATTAATACTTTGATAAAGTTCTAAACTTTTATTGAAACATTGCAACGCTTTACTGTACTCCTCGCTATCCAGATAAATATCTCCCATTGAGCTGTTGGCTTCTGCAAGTAACCTAACATCGCCTATTTTTTCGCTCAAATCTTTAAATTTTTGAGAATACTCAAGTGCTTTTTTCAAAAAGATTTTACTAGATTTAAACGCAGCGGTATCATTTTTGTAAATTGTTAAAAGCTTTTCAATGTCGTCTTGTTTTTGTTTTCGCTTGTAGATGGTGCTGATTCGGTAATATGTTTGAGCAATTCCCACGTTATCTTCCAATTTTTTGTACATTTCTAGGGCTTTGTCAAAATATTCTAAAGCTTTGTTTGTAAATTCATTGCTTTGTTTCAAGCCTTGCAAACTGGTCTGATCTTCATCTACTTGCTCCAAAAAAACCAAACCAATGGCATTGTATAAATTTGCTATTCCTTTTTTATCGTCTATTTCGATGCGTGCGTTCAAGCTTCTAAAAAAATACTCCAAAGCCTTATTGTAATTGCCTTGTTGGTGGTAAATACTTCCCAAATTGCGTACAATAATAGCTATTCCTTGCTTATCGTTCAATTTTTCGTAAACAGCTAAACTCTTGTTGTACAGCTCGTAAGCTTTTGTGTAATTGCTCTGTCGGTAATAAATATTTCCTAAATTTTTGTAAGCCAATGCTTCGCCTTTTCCAAAACCCAAACGCTGAGCTGCCAAAAGTGCTAAGTTTCCATAATATTCAGCTGTATCAGGGTTCGATTTGAAACCTTCGCACAGTGAATTCAAATTATTGACCTTAGTAGTGTCTTCGGCTTGCGTTTTTACTACGTTTACTAAGCTATCTATAGTGCTATTTGTTTGACTATAAGTAGTTATTGGAAATAATATTAATATAAAAAATAAAGGTAGATATGTTAAAACTTTCATTTCTGGCAATTTAAATTTTAATGTAAAAATATAAAAACGTTTATACGTAACACATTATTTTGATTTGTGCAAAGTAAATAAAAATATAAATACAAAAAGCTTTTTTTTTGTTTTTTTTACCATTTTAGAAGTTGTTTTTTTCGTAAAATCAGAACCTATTTAAGTGTTTTTTTTTCAGAATGTTAGGTGTTTTTTTTAACTATCGATTGTTTTATTTGTGTTAAATTTAAAATAAATACCAAAATATTTCGCTTCAAAATTATTTTATTATTTTACTTTTATGTACATTTGTTATTATAAATAATTACTAAAAAAATACTTTTTTAATTCAGGTCAAAATATGTTTCGATATTTAAATTTTACCAGTATATTATTATTTATAGTGCTTATAAATAGTAATTTAGCTTATTCTCAATTAGCAAGTGTAGGCTCACCCATAGTTAAAAATTATACTCCGCAAAACTATTTAGCTGCACCCGAAAATTATGCAATAGTACAAGATAAATTTGGGTTAATGTATTTTGGTAATAACGGCTATGTGCTTGAATATGACGGTGTGGAATGGCGGAAAATTGAAATAAAGCAATATATGCCTGTTTTATCAATGGCTATTGACTCAACAGGTCGTATTTATGTTAGTGCCGGCAACGAATTTGGTTTTTTTGCTACTAATGCAAAAGGTTTGCTTACATACCATTCGCTCTCTGCATTGCTTAGCGAAGCCGAAACTTATGTGGAAGGTATTGGTAAAGTGCACGTTGCAAAAAATGGAGTTTATTTTCAAACTGCCACCTCTGTTTACAAATACCCGTTTGTAAACGAAAAAAACAAAACTGATAAAGCATTAAAAAAACCTGAAAAATGGTCTTCTTCGACTCGTTTTTTGAATAGTTTTTTGGTAAAAGTAGATAAACTAGAGAAATTTCTAATTGTAGAACAAGATAAAGGTATTTTTTCGCTCGAAAATAACGAGCTTATTTTTTTCAAATATAGTCAGGATTTTATTGCAGATAAAAAAATTGTTTCGATGCTAAGCCCTGCAATGCGAAAACAAATTTTTGTGGGCACAGAAAAAAATGGTTTGTGGTATTATCCGCAAGGTTTTTTACCCGATTTATTTCATTCCAATACAAACAAGGACTTGTCAGAAATCACACTTCTTGCAGCTGCTGAACTTCCTGAATATTATGTGCTTGCAACTTTAAACAAAGGCACTATGGTCATTAACCGAGTGCGCGATACCAAAAAGTTTGAAAAGAGAAAAGTAATAGAGCATTACACTAGACAATCTGGTATGCTTTCTGAACAAGTTACTCAAATTTACAATAACCAAGAGCACGACAAAGACATGCTTTGGTTTACTTCAAAATACGGTATTTCAAAAACAAAAATTAATTCTGCATTGCGCCGTTTGAGCGAAACCGACGATGCTAAAGACATTATTTTAGATTTAAAGAAGTTTGATAAATTGCTATATACCAGAACTTTAGGTAAAATTTATTATTTAAAAGACACTCTTGGTGAGTATGCTTTGCGCTCAGTTTCAGGTATTTCATCGTGCACCGATTGGACTACTTTTAGTTTTTTAGAGAAAATTCAAGAACATAAAAAGACGAATTTTATAGCTAGAATTGGTAAATCTAAAAAAAATAAATCGGTAAAAAATAAAGCAACTTTGCCTTCAAGACCAAAAACACAAACAGTAGAAAAAATGTTGGTTGTTTCACCTTTTGGAATTTCTGAAATAACCAAAAATGAAGGTGCTTTGATTCAAATTTCGTATCAAGTTCTCGATTCTAAAAAATTGGAACAACTAACTAAATCTGATTTGAAATACTCTGTTAATAAGGTATTTAGGTCTAAGAAATTTCCAAACAGAATTTATTTAGGATTAGAAGATGGCTTGGCTATTTTGTCGTACCAAGAAGGAAAATGGATAGATGAAGGTAAAATTCCAGCCGTAAAAGAAAACATTTCCTCAATTTCGGAAGATGCCGAAGGGAACATTTGGTTAGGTGTTAAAAATAACGGTTTACTTTTTTTAGAAACTCCAAAAAAACTTACCAAATTAAAAGCCAAAGCTTTTTACAAAGAGCACGGAGATAGTGCAATTTTTGAAATTATACCTTTAGCTGATTTTAAATTAAAGCACTATAAAAATGGAAAAGCTTTGCCTTCAATTATCGAAAATGGAATTTTAGATTACAACGGCAAAATGCTTTTTTCTACCATCGAGGGACTATTCTATTTCGATAAAAAATCAGGTAATTTCAAACCTTTTACCGAATTTAATTTCAAAAACCAACAAACTAGAGTTTTGAGTTTAAAACCAGACAAAAATGGAAATATCTGGTTACTTGTTCAAACTGCCTTTAGTTCCGAAGTTTTACTTTATGAAAAACAAAAAAATGGAAAAGTAAAACTGAATAAAAACGCACTTGCTCTTTTACCTGAAATGACTTTGCAAGCCATTTTTCCTGACGACGACGGTTTGGTTTGGATTTCGGGTACGCAAGGGGTTTTTAGCTACGATTTGAACAAAAATAAAGAGCAAAGTGATAATTTTTACACACTTGTGCGAAAAGTTACTACCAATGGCGACTCTGTTTTGTTTTGGGGAAATGCTTACATGGGAACCTCGAACACCGACAATCAACTTGATAAAATTGAATTAGAATTTGAACATAACAACGTAAAATTTTATTTTGCTGCGCCTTTCTTTGATGAGGAACAAGCTACAGAATATTCTTATTTTTTGGAAGGTCAAGACCAAAAATGGTCTAATTGGTCAAAAATTACAACTCGTGAGTACATGAATTTACCCAAAGGTAATTATACTTTTAGAGTAAAAGCACGAAATATTTATGGCAATATCAGCAAAGAAGCCGTTTTTGTTTTCAAGGTAAAAACTCCTTGGCACGAACAGTGGTGGACGTATGCCGCCGAACTTTTTTTATTTTTACTGCTTTTATTTGTTTCGGTTCTGTTCAATAGAATGAAGCACGTAAAAGATTCGCAATTGACCTCTATTTTGACTATGATTAGCGTTACCGCTATTTTTAAACTGCTTGCTGCTTTGGTTTTTGGACCACTTATTCACTTTTTTGCTGGCGAAGTAATGGCTCTAAATATTTTTATGAATATTCTCATCGGTGCTTTGCTTTTCCCAACTTGGTCTATTTTTACACGCCTCATTCAAACAGGTTCGTTTAAAGCACCAAGCACAGTTCAGCAGCCTATCATTGAGGAAAAGAAAGAATAAAGTTTTAATGCGTTTTTTATTTAATGCCGTTTGATATTGAAAAATTTAACGGCATTTTATTTGTGAATTTTAGAAAGAAAATGTAGCGTTTTCATCTACATTTTACAAATTTAATTTTAAAATACATCGGACTCGTTGTAAATTGAAAATCAATATTTTACCACAAAGAATACAAAGAAAATTAATTCTTAGTCTTCTTTGTGGTAAATTTGTTTTTAAAGGCGATTACGCTGTGGCTGATGCAGTGCGTGTGATTTCGTATGGTGAAAAAGAAGTCTCAACTAAAATAGCTGAAAACTTTACTCAAAACTCTTTAAATGTTAACTGTTTTCCAAATCCTTTTACCTCACAAACTCGCATAGAATTTCAATTGTCAAAGTCAGAAAATGTAAAATTGCAAATAATTAATAATCAAGGTCAAACGGTAGAAATTCTCACAAATCAAGTTTTGCCGGAAGGAAATTATTCGTTTGTTTTTGATGGAAGTAAACTTGCTAAAGGCTTGTATTTCTTTAAATTACAAACTAATTCGACACTCGAAAAAGGGAAACTTATTCTTAATTAATTCTAAAATAAAAACTTTCCAAAAGTTTGGCGCTTTTGGAAAGTTTTATAATGTAATAAACTAATGCTATTTGTATGAAACTTCTACAATAACTGGAAAATGGTCTGAGGGAAATTTGAGTTGATACGAATTATTTAATACGGCATATTTTTTTACCTTTAAACTTTCATTTTTTACAAAAATATAGTCAATTCTTTGATTCGATTTTTGATTGTATTTAAAATCGTTGAATGTTCCCGATTCTCCAAACTTGAGTTCTGTTACGTTGTAACTATCTGAAAATTTAGTTTCTATCATTTTTATTCCTTCAGTGCTAGCTTCCATATTTAAGTCGCCCATTAACACAACCGATTCGTTATTCTTTGTTAAATCCGAAATTTTTTGAATAATCAAATCTACACTATTTTTACGCGCTTTTGTGCCAATATGGTCAAAATGAGTGTTGAAAACCCAGATGTTTTTATTTTGCAATTGATCATAAAAACAGCCATATGTGCAAACTCTTTTGTAGGCTGCATCCCAGCCTTTACTGGGTGTATCGGGTGTTTCTGAAAGCCAAAAGGTAGAATGCCCAAGTAATTTAAATCTGTTTTTATTATAGAAAAGAGCTGAATACTCACCTTCGTTTTTACCATCTTCTCTTCCTACACCAATGTATTCAAAATCTGAAAATTGTTGGCTCAAAAATTCTATTTGATTGTTAAGTGCTTCCTGAACGCCAAAAATATCCGGTTCGTGGAATTTTATTTGTTCGGTTAAAAAAGTTTTTCGGTTGTCCCAGCTGTTTTCTGCATCGTTTCTATTATCCAACCGAATATTGTAAGTCATTAATTTTAAGTTCTGTGCAAACAAATTGCCACCTAAAATTAGAACGGAAAAGAGTATCAATATTATTTTATTCATGTTTTATTTTTTTTTAGCAATTTTTTTAGGGATAAAATTTTAAGAATATATCTAAAAATACGAAAAGTCTTCATTTTGCCAAATATGATGCTTATCAAAACTATTTGTGTCAATTTTGATAAATATTTGAAGATTATTAATTAACAAGTAAAATTGTTTGCATGTTAAATTTTATCAAATATTTATAAATCATTTTATTACAAAAAAATTTTAGCTTTTTTTAATAACACAGATGGTCAAAAAAAACAAAATTTTCGTTATTTTCGTAATTGTTTAAAAATATTAATTAAAACGTATTTCGACGCAAAAAAGTATTCTTTTGTAAATAGTAGGAATTTTTTCTATTTGCATAAAACGTATTATTTTATTCAAAAAAACTTTTTTTTAAAGATTAAATATAACAAACCAATAGGAATATAATATAAACCTTGTTAAAATACTTAAAATGAATTGATTGCGAATGTATATACTTCTATTGAAATTACACTCTGATTAGTACTGTTCTCTTTCATTAGGGAAATCTAATGTTTTTACATCTTGAATATACGTTTCAACAGCGCCTTTTATTTCAGTGTAAAGATTGTGATAACGACGTAAAAAGCGAGGAGAAAATTCATGAGTAATTCCAAGCATATCGTGCAAAACGAGTACTTGACCGTCAACTTGTGCGCCGGCTCCAATCCCGATTACTGGAATTTTAAGTTTTTCCGCAACTTTTCCTGCCAAATTTGCCGGAACTTTTTCCAAAACAATTGCAAAACAACCCGCTTCTTGAAGTGCATCAGCATCGGTCATTAATTTTTCTGCTTCTTCTATCTCCTTGGCTCTCACTGTATAAGTCCCAAATTTGTGTATCGATTGTGGGGTTAATCCCAAATGACCCATTACCGGAATCCCTGCCGACAAAATGCGCTTTATTGATTCTACTATTTCTATGCCACCTTCCATTTTTATAGCATTTGCGCCAGTTTCCTTCATTATTCGAATTGCCGACGACAAAGCTTCTTTTGAATTGCCTTGGTACGAACCGAATGGCAAATCTACTACCACTAATGCTCTGTTTACAGCTCTTACAACTGATGCTGCATGGTAAATCATTTCGTTTAGTGTTATTGGAAGCGTTGTTTTGTATCCTGCCATAACGTTTGATGCCGAATCGCCTACTAATATGACATCTATTTTTGCCGAATCAACTATTTTTGCCATCGAATAATCGTAAGCCGTAAGCATCGATATTTTTTCACCACTCAGTTTCATGGCTTTCAATACATGAGTGGTTATTGTTTTTACTTCTGAGTAAACTGACATTGTTTTTTATTATATCTTTATGTTATTTAATTTATAGAATATATTTTTTTTTATATAAAAAAAAAGTATTATTCACTTTTTATTTTATTAGTATTCCAGTCTGTCATCAATAATAATATTATTTTCTTGTTTACTGAAATGCTCTATTATTTTTTTATCAAACTTACTTATTTCGTTCGGTTCGGCATCAAAATTTATACTCGAACTCACTAAATTTTCATAATCGTTTATTGAATTGGAGTATTTATAAAGCACAACTCGCCTCGACATAGGTTTGTTTTCTGCATTAATAAAACTGGCTATTCCGGTAATGTATTTGGGTTGCTGGGTAGGCGATAGGCTAAAAGTGTAAAACCCTTTATCGTTGAATAGTTTGTTGTCTATTTCTATATATAAGAAATTGTTAATCAAACTTATAGACTTACTTTTGAAGCTATATGTTCTGCCATTGATTTCAAAAACTGCTTCATTGGTTTCGTCAATCCAAATTCGGCAAGGTGATTTTATAAGTTTGTTATCATCGTTTTTGTTTTTACCGTACAAAAAGTAACTGCCTGTGTAATAATTATGTATAATTTCGTTTTGTTTATAGTTATTATTCAAGTTTAGTTCGTTGGTTATTTGTTCTAATTCATTCAAATTGATAGCAGGTTCACTTATAAAACTTGGTGTTTTTAGAGCTTTGAAATATTTTTGAATTGTAATTTCTTCTTTATCAGTTAATTTGCTGTTTATCAAGTATGATTTTCCTTGCAAATGTTCAAAATCACTGTCCTCTTTTCGTTGTTTTACAAAAATAACTACTCCGGCATCAGCTTTGCCAGCCGAAATAGAGAAATGTGAAAAAGTTCCCATTAAAATTTCCGATACCCGCATGTTTCCACAATGCAAATTAAAGGTAATTTTTGACAGACCATTATCGAAAACCATATAAATTGATGGGTAATTGTATTCAAAAATAACAGATTTATAATTGAACATGGCTGTAATTAGTTCAAATTCTAGTTTTCCATTCTGTTGAAAAATACGTGCATATCTTTTTTCTATGTACCTGTTTTTATTATCTGTTCGGTAAACGGCATAAATACCTTCTAAAGGCATTTTTTCGATGTTTGGTTTTATTGTTTCTACTTGATTTTCAATTTCTTTTTCTTCTATAAAAATTGAAAAGTCTATAGTTTTTATATTTTTCTCTATGAGTGTTTTTTTTGCAAAAAGCTCTATTTTTGCTTGTTCTTCTTGATTTAAAACATTAAAGTGCACTTCCTCTATTGTTTTAAAATTCAATGGAATTTGAAAATATTTTCTAAAATTATACCAGTATTTTTGTGTTTTATTTTCACTAAATTTAAAATCACTTTTTGCTTTTGAAACATACCAAACTATTTTATTGAGTGTATATTCTTGAAAATTAGAGTTTTCGTCGTTACTTAAAAAAAGTTTTCGCAAAGTATTGTAGGATACATTTAAGTCGTTGGCAGCCAAATTTTTAATTTCGTTTCCCTTTATTTGAGAATCGTAACGTCCAATATATTCATTTACAATGGCTTTGCGCAAAAGTATTTGATGGTATGGATGCAAATAAGGCATTTTTTTGTTCGTTTTAAGGGTTTATTTACATTTTGTAAAAACGCAAAGCTAGTAATTTTTATTTATCTTTAAATTTTATTTCAAAAAAAACAAATTTATTCTAAATTTTTGTATATATTCAAAAAAAAGCTTTCCAGAAAAATTGTTTTCGGAAAGCAATTTTTTTTTTTTTGATATTGAATAAATTTTACCTTTTTTTTGTAAAATGATTTAGTTTAAAAATCTAAACTTTCAATAAATTTTTCGGCATTTATTTTTATATCATCTTCACCTACTTGATCAAACGGATTTTCAAGATGGTCTTGGATATTATCTAAGCTTACCAGTATAAAAGTTAAAAAAACCGGCATTATATAAGCCAAAGAAGTGGTCGATTCATTTAATACCAAATGCGCAAAATAGGGTGCAAAAAGAATCGGCATTAAGTAGATAAATACTTTACTGTAAGCACGTAAAGTAACAGGAGTGCGGTATTGATAAATATGTTTCATATTCTCGAATGAATCGAACATTTTACTTAAAAATGCATTAGCCCTCGATACTTCGCCGCTGTTCATTCCTCTGTTTCTAAACTCTTTAATGAATATTGAAAGTTCTGAAAAAAAGGAATATACTTCTTTTTCTCTGTCGTCAATTTGCATTTCGCTATTGTGAAACAATTCTCTGCAACTTGCTAAAAGATTGAGCATAATTTGTTTGATTTTAGCATCTTCTTCGTCTGTTTGATTTGAAACCCAATCTCTTGAGGCTAAGTATATTGCACGCCCATGTGCTTTCATTGCGCCATAGTGTTTAAGTGCATTTTCGCGTCGTGTGTAAGCTCCTCCAATAGAAAAAACGATTGGAAATATTACTAAACTTACCAAAGTTAAAGGAAAATCACCTGTTGCGTTGTATACTACGCAAATGTAAGTTGATAGTATTGAAACTATACTTAATAATATGGTTTTCATATTAATAATTAGCTTTATGCTTTTCAAAACACACACAAATTTATTTATTTTTTTATTAATTCTAGCTAACATTTTCATATTTATACTACTATTTTATATGTTAAATTACTTAGTTATTTTATAATTCTTTTTGATAGATTCTATAACGTTTGTATATTTTGGCGTTAAGCCTATCCATTTCAGCTCTCATGGGTTTATTTTCTTCCATAATTACATGGGAATCAATAAATTCTAGCTTTAAATCTTTTGCGCTTTCTAATAATTTTACAGCAAGTAGTGCGTCTAATCCTTGATTTCTAAAATTCGGTTTGATAGCTCCTAAAAGTAAATTTAGCTGTTTACTTTTTTTACGTGCCATAAAAATTTTGAAAATACCAAACGGCAATAGTCGTCCTTTTGCGTTTCGTATTCCTTCACTAATATCGGGCATGGCGATTACAAATGCAAGTGGTTCATTATCAGTATTTACAATAACTTTTATTAAACGAGGGTCTAGCAAATAAAGATACCGATTGGCAAATTCGTCCATTTCTTTTTCGTCAAAAGCAGCAAAGCCAAATATTTTTGTGTAAGTTTCGTTAATTAGGTGAAAAATCGGACGAATATATGGCTTTATTTCATTTCGTCGAATAAACTCTTTTATTATAAAACCATTTTTTTCCGAACGACTCGAAGCTCGCTTGTAAATCTCGGGCATTATTTCGGGTACCGTTACTTTATACTGTACTAAATCGAGTTTTGGCTTATAATTAAAAGCTTCTACAAAATTTTTTAGGTATTCAAAACTATGATTTGTTACCATAACTGTTGGTTCATCAAATCCCTCAATCAGAAGACCTTGAGGTTCTTTGTCGCTAAATCCAAAGGGACCAATTATTTCGGTCATTCCTTTTTCTTTTGCCCAAGTTTCTACTGCATTGAGTAAAGTGTTGCTTATTTCTTGGTTTTCATAACTTTCTAAAAAACAAAAACGAGCTTGTTGTAAATTATTGGCTTCATTGTATTTTTTGTTAATGATCCCCATAATTCTACCGACTGCCTTTTTGTTTTCAAATGCCAAAAATAATATTGTATCTGAATAGCTATATATCTTATTCTTAGATGAATAGAACGTCCATTCATCTAAATAAATTGGGTGCAACCAGTTTGAATGGTTGGCATGTATTTTTTCTGGTAAATAGATGTATGTTTTTAAATCATTTTTGTTTTCAACTTTTTTTATTTGAATTTCCATAGCAATTAAATAATTAAAAATTAATATAGTTAACTAAATGTGCACTCAGTACAATCATTTTTTTTTTTATGCTAAAATATTTTAAATTGTATAAGAAGAAATATTTTTTTTATTTTGTAAAGATATTCTTTTGCTTTACATACTCTATTGTATTTATTATTAATGCTTTAGAGTGTTCTATAACTTCTTTTCGTTTACTCGAATAGTTGTAGAAATAGTTTGCTAATATAAAATAAATTGGGACAATAATAAAATCACCAATTATATCAATAAAATAATGTGCTTTTATATAAACTGTTGAAAAACTGAGTAATATAATAAAAGGCAGTAAAAATGCAGCTTTATTTTTATAATATTTTTTTATCAAAAACAGAATCAGCCATGAAATAGCAATATGTGTACTTGGAAATGCACCAGTAGGTTGCTCACCAAAATGCTGTATAAATTTTTGTAATGAACTGAAAATCCCTGAATTTGGCATATTTGCTAGCTCTGAAGGCAAGTAATATTGTGGACCTGATGCTGGAAATAAAATGAAAAGTAAGTATGAAAAATAAAAACTAAAAACTATTATAAATTCCAGAAATTCAAAGGATTGATAATCTCTGAAATATACGTAAGTTAAAAATCAAAAAACTATAAAATAATATGAGAAATATTCGAAATACATCAATTCGCTAAACCACGATTGTGTTAAAAGTCGACTAAACTCTAATGAAGGCTGAAATCCAAATATAAACTGATCAATTTGGTATAATTTTGAATCAAAAGATTTGAATAACAATGAATTAAAAAAAGCTGTTTCACCATAAAAATAGGTTGTAAGAAGTAAGGGATAAAATTGCTTTATAAAAATTAACCCTTTATTTTGATGCTTGTATGCCAGCAAAAGGAGAAAAAAAATGCAACAATTCGAGTAGTTATCATTTTCGCAAATGTGATTACTACATCATTGAACATTAATACTTTAACTGTAGTTAAAGCTAGGTAGATAGCCAAAACTATGTCTGCTAAAATGTAATACTGCAAAAAAATTGTCCAATGTTGGATTGGTATTATTCCAGTCTGTTTCTGAAACGTCCGAAAAACTTACTTCAAAGCCTGCAGCTACCATTGCAGTCTTTAGCAATTGTGTATTTACGTTTGTTGTAGAGTCGTCGTAAATTATTAGAACGTTTTTGTTTATTACTTCTTCTT
Organism: Draconibacterium orientale; assembly: GCA_022729915.1. Taxonomy (GTDB): domain Bacteria; phylum Bacteroidota; class Bacteroidia; order Bacteroidales; family JAIFNL01; genus JAIFNL01. Next base: position 17,405 of record DZBP01000034.1, read on the forward strand.
CTACTTTTTCTTTTTCGCATGAAACTGAAATAAATAATATGGCAAAAAGTGCCACTAATACAGTTGTTATTTTTTTTATAATTTAAAATTTTTGCGACTTCCAGTATAATTAATAACGCAAAAGTCTGTTTGTTTTTATTACGTTTATTGATTAGTCTTCGTTAATTGTAGTTGATTGATAGCTATTCAATTACCTAATATTTGTGATAGAAACTATTGATGTTTTTTTTAATTATCAATTTTTTTTCACTCTTTAAAAAGAAAAATTAACGAAGTGTTGTAGTTATAACTTACTTTTTTTGTTTGTAGTATGTTTAATTTTACTCAATAATAGTGATTTTTTGCTATTATATTTTGTAAATGTCTTATATCTAATTTATTATGTTGGTATTTCGAAGGTGTAAAAAAATAAGAAAAAAGAATATTTTTATTTTAAAATGTTAAAATATTAATTTGCCTTTAGAAAAAAATGCTCTATTTCATTAATAAAAAATACTAAAAATCTAAAAATTGCGTTTTTTTAATGGAATTCTTTAAGTTGGTTTAATCAATTCGTTTGATTTTAAAATCTAAACAATGCTTCATAAAAAAATAAATTCTAAAAATTTGTAATTCTCAGTTTTTTTTTTGTTATTTGTAAGTTAGTTTGAAAAGTTAACTTTTTAATAATTAAAAAATTACTATTTTTTTCATAAATTATATTCGTCTTAAAATTTGTAAAGTATTGAAATTTAATTTATTGGAAAATTGAGATTATACTTTTAATTATTTTAAAAAAAAACTAAACATTCATTATAAATACAAAACTATTAAAAATATGAGAAAAAATTTCTTAATTCTGAGTCTCTTTTTTGTCGCTTCTATTGGTTTTTCATTTGCACAAACTGATGATGCTGCTAAAATTACTAAACTTGAAGAAAACTACGACAGAAGTGGTTTTACCTATCTTTTACTTAATTTTAATAACGATAGATATGCCGATTATCTGAAAAATGCTTCTACTAAAATAGAAGTTCCTTCAAAATTTGATAATAATATTTTATCCGAAATGTACATTTCTGCTCCTTATTATAGAGATGAACATTCGGCTGGTGTTTCAAATTTATCGCAAACAAAATCGCAAATTCAAAACTTATTGCTCGAAAATAAGCTTAATTATAAGTTACTTAAGTTTTGGTGGGGAATACAAGGCGATGGTTCTTATACCGCCACTACAATTCAAGAACGAGGAATTTATAATGCTACCGACTTTGATGTAAGCAAAGCCGATGGTGCTAAAATTGGAAGAGCGCAACTTGCCGACGCCGGCGAGCAACTCATCGGAAATAGTTATATTTTTGTATATGATATTAAAAATATTAAAACCATGACCGAAATTTACGATGCACAAGATGCTGCTGCAAAAGCCAAAGCCGAAAAAGACAAAACCGAATTTAAGCCCGTTAGCAGAACCAAAAATGGTTTTAAAGGCGAAATTGTAGCCTATTTGTATCGTTTATCTTACAACGACACTATTCAGGCTTATTTTTTCGAATCGTTTATCGACGAAAATAACATCAATACCGATAAGTTTTATTCCATCTATAACAATGTAGCTGAGCCAATTAAGTATGTTTCCTACACAACAGCAAGTGCCGACGGAACTCAAAACAATTCAAATCCTATTCAAAAATCGAATCAACAACTTTTTGACAAACTGGTAAGCAATGGTGTTTCGTCGGCTATTTCTAGTTTTGAACAAAGTTTGGAACAGTTTAGAGTGAAAACTCCAATTGTAAATGCTTCGCCTATAAAAGCTAAAGTGGGTATTAAAGAAGGTATTACACCCGATAGAAGATTTTTTGTGTGGGAATATATCGAAAAATCGAATGGCGAAACCGATGCAAAACGTAAAGCTATTGTGCGCTCGCGTTACGTACACGACAACCGCACCGATGAGCTTGGAAACATGGGAACGACCAAATTTTATCAAGTTTCGGGAGGACGAATTAGAGAAGGAATGATTTTGCAAGAACGAGTTGATTTGGGGCTTGGTTTGGGACTTGGTATTTTGAATTATGCCGAAAAAAGTGCTTTCTTGATGCGTGTGGAACTTAATTTGAGCCAATATTTAGGTTATGTTGTAAATTCACCACTTACCGGACTTAAATTTTTTGTTGATGCTTCGTTCCAAAAAGACGAAGGTAGAGTAGTGCAAGGTATAACCGACGATTTTTCATACACTCATTTTACTTTGGGCTTAAATAAAGAATTTTATTTTGCTCGCCGTTTTCATTTTGGAGTTTTGGCAGGAGGCGGCATCGAATCTGCGGCTTGGCCTGATTCTGATGACTCTGAAGATATTGACAACAGCGGAAAATATAACACTTTTTTCACAGCTGTGGGTGGCAAATTTGGTATGAACATTGGCAAAACCAGAGAATTGGTGGTTACTGTGCTACAAAATACTCCAATGGGCGATGTTACTCAGTATGATAGTGAAGGCGAATTAATAAAAACATACATTGGCGAAAAATGGACAGACCCTAATTTCTTTCCAGAAAGAAAAGGTCTGGGAGTAGATTTTACTTTTAGAATACTTTTTTAAAACTTACTGCGTTTATTAATTTACAAAATCATAAACAAACGAAAAAAGAGTTTGATTTTCATCGAAAACCAAACTCTTTTATAAATTAATTTTAAACAATTTTTGATAATGAAAAAATTATTATTTTTATTTACATTTATCTTTGTTTTCGGTTCGTTTATTGAATCGCAAGCACAAGGAGTAAGACGAGAGTTTAAAAAACTCTGGGCTAGCGAAGACAACTACGAGGTTGTTGTAGTTGACATTGGAACAGATGGAACAAAGCTTATCAAGGTTTGGGCTTACGATAAAAAAGTGGAAATTGCTAAAATTGAAGCCAAAAAAAATGCTGTAGCTGCTTGTCTTTTCAAAGGAGCGCCCGGTAGTCGTGAAAAAAGTTTCAAACCAATTATTACTGATGTGAAAATTGCTGAAGCAAATGCTGCTTTTTTTGATGCTTTTTTTGAAACCGGTGGAGATTACATCAAATACATCAACGTAACCAACGATGCTACAGGTAGCGATGTTGTAAAAATGGACAAAGGTTACAAAGTAGGAATTGTGGTTTCGGTTGCTTACGATGCTTTGCGCAAAGAAATGGAAAGCAGAGGAATTATTAAAAAACTTGCCGAAACTCTTGGCGAAGGAAAAAAACCTACCATTATGGTAGTGCCTTCCGACAACTTTTGTGTAAGAAACAATTTTACGCTTACTTTTGATAATCAAGGAACTACCGAAACTCTTCCTAACTACAAAGCTGCTTTGCAAAATGATGCTGATTTGTTGTTAGTTATTGGTAAAATGAATACTTTGATGGCTGACAGAGGCTTTCCGGCTAAAAACTTAGAATCGGAATTGAAAAGCATCGAGTCGGAAAATGCCGAATCGAATATGCTTACTGGCAAAAGCTCTGGCTCTGACGTAGCTGAATCGCCTATTGATATTTTGAAACGTACCGCAAAATCGGACATTATTATTCAATTAACTTACACTATCAACAAACAAGGTCCTAAGCGTTCTATAACCTTCAACTTGCAAGGTATTGATGCTTACACAGGCAAGCAAATAGCTGGCTCGCAAGGAACTGGTTCTCCTTCTTTTACAGCCGAAACTCCACTTTTGCTCGAAGAAGCTGTTCTTGCTCACTTAGACAATTTCAATGCACAACTTCAAGCTTATTTTGAAGACATTATGCTCAATGGTAGAGAAATTAAAGTGAATATAAAGCGTTGGGCTAATGCAGATTACGATTTAGAAGAAGAATTTGAAGTTGATGGCGATGAGTTAGAATTGAAAGAAATTATCGAAAATTGGATTTCCGACAATACCATTAGAGGACAATACAATTTGTCTGATGCTACCGAAAATTTCATGAAATTTGAACAAGTTCGCATTCCTGTTTTTGTTGATAAAAACGGAAAAGTGAAAGCTGTTGATGCTAATTCATGGGTTGGCGATTTGAGAAAATACCTCAAAAAAGAACCTTTAGAAATTGAAGCAAAACTTTATATGCGTGGACTTGGCGAAGCTTGGCTTATCGTAGGTGAAAAATAATTTTTTGATTAATTATTAACTCTAAATTTTTAATAATTAATTATTTAAAACTAATTACAAAAAATTTAAACGAATGAAAAAAATACTTTTAATAATAGCCGTTGTTTTGTTTGCAAACTTTTCGTTTGCGCAAAACGACTTGGGCAAACTCGACGATGTAGGCAAAATTTCATTAACTCCGGTTTTGCCTGCAAGTTTGGCTAATATGCCAACAGAAGCAGCCAATATGCTTTTAAATAAGTTGATGCAAATTGCTGTAAAAAATGGACTTGGAGGAGTAGCTCTCGACCCCAATTTTATTATTACTGCTACTATCGATGTAGAATCGAAAGATGTAACTTCTACGGCTCCGCCTATGATTGCTATGAAATTGAACATCAATTTCTACATTGTAGATTATGCCAATAAAACTACACTTGCCGAATTTTCACGCACTGCAAAAGGTGTTGGAGAAACTGAGGAAAAAGCTTATATTCAGGCAATTAAAGGAATTGACCCCAAAGCAAGTGCTTTCAAAAAATTTGTAGCTACTGGCAAAGAAAAAATTGTAGAATATTACAACACAAATTGTGATATTTTGATGAAAAAAGCCGAAACTCTTTCAAACACAGGTAAATATGAAGAATCTATTGGTTTGTTGATGGCTGTTCCTGATGTTTGTTTAGAATGCTATGCAAAAGCAATGGACGCTGTAGTGGTGGTTCACAAAAAAATGGTTAGTTCTAACTGCAATCAATACCTCGAAGCCGCTAAGACTGCTTGGTTAAATTACGATTTGGAAACTGCTCGCCGCAACTTGGTTCTAATCGAATCAGGTTCACAATGTTACGATTCGGGTGTTGAACTTTCTACTAAAATTAATGCCGAACTTGCAAATGGAGTTGAAATAGCTGGAGAAGGCAATGGTGGTGCTATTGAAATGAGAGTTCCGGGTGAGCAAGCTCCTAAAGATGTTGTAGTTACCAGCGCAAAAGCGGTAGCTGTAAAAAATGTGAAACAAGAAGAATATACAGTTGATTTTATAAAATAGTAGTTAAATAGTCGTTTGTTTTTGGTCTTTTAAGTAGTGAACCAAATTTAATTGTATATTTCATTTTACCAAGTGCTTAAAGATTATTTGATTACAAAAATGTTTGCTCAAAATAAAATAGCACTGGTGCTTATTCTAAAATTTTAGAACTTTAAAACAAACGACTACTTATTGATAACTAACAAAAAAAAACTAATATGAAATTTAAAAAAAATACTTTTTTACTGTTTCTGTTCGCCATCTTTTTTGCGCCAAGCTTTGCACAAGAAAAACCGGTTGAAACAAGTCATAAAAAAGAACCAAAATGGTTGCACGGCACTGAGGTAGATTACATTATAACTACCGGAAGAGGCGAATCCATTGACAAAGCTAAAGAAGATGTTATGAAAAGTATTCAAGATGAGATAGTTAACTCTGTTGCTATTTATGTTCGTTCTAAAACCGAAATGAATATTGAAAATACCAACAACAACGGAATTATCAATACCATCGAAAAAATGAAGAATACTTCTACTGTTCAAACTGCTGATATTCCTTCACTTAAAGGCATTTCGCTTAATAAAGTTTCTGATTTTTATTGGGAAAAATTTTACGACAAAAAAACAAAAGTTACAACAGTAGCTTACCACGTGAAATATCCTTATACTGAGGATGAAAGAGAACAATTAATTCGCGAATTTAAGAAAAAAGACGATGAATTGACCCAACAACTTAACGACATTTTAGACGGAATTGAAGAAGCTGAATCCATCGAAACGTTAGAAGAATACAAAAAACAATTGGAATACTTGTCGGAATATTTTATCGACCAACGCAAAGAAAAAGCCGATTTGGGAGTTATCAAACTCAAAGATATGCTTGCTTCGGTTGAATTAGTGCCAATTAGCACCACGCCGGGCGAAATTCAATATACTTTGAAAATTGGCGATAATTTTTACGCTTGCGCCGACAAACCAAAATACGAAAAAACCGATTGTGTAATTATTACTTCAAAAGAAAGTAGCGGACACGTGCAAACCATCAAATTTACTTACGATGATTGCTCGGAAGATGAGAAAAATTTCATAAAAGTAATTTACAAATTTGCCAACAAAAAGGTTGAAAATTCATTCTATTTTGATATGACTTCCGAAATTGCTGAAGTTTTCTTAAAAGATGACATTATTTTCAAAGCATTAAAACGCGAAGCCACTGAAATAAAAAAATATTCGGTAGCTTTCAACGTGGTTTCTAAATACGAAACAGCTTTTGAAATAGAGAAAATTGTAATGGAATGGACTGGTTTACCATCAGTTACGGTTGATATCAACAAAGAATACAGCGGAAAAGGAAGCCACAATATTGTAGTTGAATCTGATGCAACTCTTGACAATAGATACAGTTCTAAAAATAAATCTAATATTTCTGGTGTTATTTATTACAAAAATGCAGCTACTGGAGAAGTAAAAAGGCATAAATTTTTTAGCCAAAAAATTAATACCGATTGGTAGAATAGTTTAAGTTGTTCGTATTTTGTTTCTTTATTCTTTCACAGGCAATATTTTATAAAATACTAACAACAAACAACTAAATACTGAAATTCAATAATTCCATGTTCTTTTTGGTAATGATGTAATCTAAAACTATTGTAATCTATTGAAATTAAGTTGATTAATCTGAGTTTTAAAATTTAAAATTTATTAATTATTGTTAAAGTAAACCCTAAAAATAATTTGAATATACTAAGATTATTTTTTCAGCGTTATTATACTAAACAAACAAAAATTTAAAATTTTATTTTTGAAAAAAACATCATGAATAAAAAGTACTATTAATTAATTATAAAATTTATCATTATGAAAAAAGTAATTATTTTGATGACTGCTATGTTTTTTGTGTTTCTATTAGCAGAAAACAGCGTAAATGCGCAAGTAGTTTCGCGCAAAGAATTAAACAAACAACGCAAAGAACAGCGTGAAAAAGTAAAAGACAGAGCCATTAAAGAAGCAAGAAAAGAAGCTAAACGTTTGGCTGAAGAAGAAGGCTGGCAAGTATTTCCAGGTGATAAACCTATGGATAAAATGTTAGAAGATTCTTGGATGAAACAATACGAAATGCGTTTCAACCAAGACGGTTCTGAATCAAATGCTTATATTTGGGCTATTGGCAACGGTGTTGCAAAAACTAAATCGGCTGCTGAAATGCAAGCAATGGAACTTGCTAAACTCGAACTTGCCGGACAACTTAAAACTTCGGTTGCTGCTCTTACTACTTCTAATATTGCTAACGCTCAATTATCGGGTGTAGATGCTGAAACTGAAATGAGCATTGTTACTTCTGCTAAAAACATTACTTCTGCAACTTTGAGTAACGTAAAACCTGTGGTGAAATTTATTAGAACAAAAATCCCTAAAAAAGGTTTGAAAGCTAACAACAAACAACAATTACAACCTGGCGTATCAGAAGTTCAAGTTATGTTATTTTACGACTTGTACGAAGCTGATTTCCAAGTTCGTGATGCTATCAAAGAAGAACTTAAAGACAAAGTAAAAGACAACGAAGAAGAATTGAAAAAATTAATGGATTTATAAT
>DZBP01000173.1:0-4831 GCA_022729915.1 Draconibacterium orientale
TCTTTGAGCACGTACCTCGAAATAACAAGTCTTTGTATTTCAGATGTTCCTTCGCCAATCTGCAACAAACGTTGGTCTCTATAAAAACGCTCCACCGGATAATCTTTCATAAGTCCGTAGCCTCCATGTATTTGAATTGCTTGGTCGGTTACTTCTTTGGCTACTTCGGAGCAAAAAAGTTTAGCCATTGCCGCTTCTTTACCAAAAGGTTTTTTGTTATCTTTGAGCCAACACGCTTTGTACAAAAGGTTTCTGGCTGCTTCTACCTTTGTAGCCATGTCGGCAAGTTTAAACGCAATTGCTTGAAAACTTGCAATCGATTTGCCAAATTGTTTTCGTTCTTTGGCATATTGCACCGAAAGTTCGAGCGCACCTTGCGCTGCACCTAATCCCATAGCTGCAATCGAAAGTCGTCCACTATCGAGGGTATTGAGCATAATTCTCGAGCCGTTTCCCCTTTTGTTCAACAAATAAGATTCGGGTACACGACAATCGTCGAAAAAAAGTTCGGCGGTATTTGAAGCACGCCACATCATTTTGTTGTGCATAGTGCGAGCTGTAAATCCGGGAGTTCCTTGTTCTACTACTATTGTAGAAAATTCTTTTTTTCCAGCTACTTCGCCCGTAACCACTTGCACAGTCGAACCCAATGTAATAGGCGTATTGGCGTTGGTTATAAATATTTTAGAACCATTAATTACCCACTGCCCACTTTCGAGAACAGCCGTTGTTTTGCTGGCTCTTGAATCAGAACCGGCTTCGGCTTCGGTAAGTCCAAACCCCCAAAGGTATTTTCCGGTGCAAAGCTTTGGCAAATATTTTTGTTTTTTCTCTTCGCTTCCAAAGTTTCGTATTGGACCTATTCCTAGCGAGTTATGCGCTGCTACGGTAGCAGCTTGCGAACCATCAACACGTGCAAGTTCTTCTACTGCAATAATGTAAGACAATGTATCCATTCCTTGTCCGCCATATTCTTGGTCCACAACCATTCCAAACAAACCTATTTCTCCCATTTTGTTTGTTAATTCGACCGAAAATTCTGCTTTTTCGTCAAGCTCTTGGGCGCGTGGTTTTATTTCTCGTTCGGCAAAATCGCGAACAGTGTTGCGGATTAATTCGTGTTCTTGTGTTGTTATCATAAGTTTATAACTTCTATTTTATAAAATTGGTAAAGTAAGTACCGAACCAAATTAAATTGTATATTTAATTTTGCCAAATGCTTAAAGTTTATTTGATTACAAAAAGGTTTGCTCCAATTAAAATAGCACTAGTGCTTATTTTCTATCAATTTGCTTTATCCTTTTAAGTTTTTTAAAGTCCCATAGTAATAAATACTTCAGGAACTTTAATTTTTTGAGACAACAAAGCCGATGCGTAAGTTTTGCCTTGTGCATCAATCATAAGAGATTTAGTACCACCCCCATCGAGCGACTTTTCGAGTAAAAAATTGAGTGCCTCAAGGTTATCGAGTTCGTATCTAATTACTTCGCCTTTGCACATATCGCCAAAGATAAATTTCACTTTATCGGCTGTGAAATAACTTTTCAAGTAATTGTAAATTTCAGAGTTGCGGGCTATTAAGCCAATGTTAGCCATATCACCTTTATCGCCCGAACGAGCAAGACAAAGCTCTTTGAGCTGCATCATAGCCGATGCTCCGGTCATTTTATCCATCGCTATTCCGTTGCTTATTTGTTTTCCCAAAGTAGATTCGGTGGTATGTTCTTCAAAACCAGTAATAGAGGGAATTAAAAGGCTTTTTTCAATATTTCCATCGTTGCTTAAATAGTGCATTTTAGCAATGACTTCTATTTTTGGAATCAAACACGGATAGTATGTCATAACACTTTGGGTTTGAGGTCGCCCGCCAGTAACGGCTACACCGGGAGGTCCGCTCAAAATCATAGGTGCTATGCTTTTGGCAAATGTTTCAATTTTGGAAGCATCGTAATCGTAAACACTAAACCTCAATAGTATTTCATTGGGTTCGTTTTCGGGCGAAAGATGGCGATGAGTAGAGTCGAATCCAACAAACTCGGTGTTGGATTTTTCGAAGTTAATACCAACACGTTCCCAAAATATTTCGGCAAATATTTCGGCTTTGTTTAAGGCATTCTCTCCACTTATAATAATGGAGCTTACTGCTTTGTAGCCATCTTCGTAAGCCATCGAAACTTTTAAGTAATAGGTAGAAGGCAAACCTTTTACACCCGAAACTTTTACTTTGTTATTTCCTAAATCTTCGAGTTGAATACTTAAAAAATCGGCTATCACGTCTGGGCTAATGTAGTAAGCCGGATTTCCCATTTCATAAACTAATTGCTCTCTAACCGTGTCGAGTGTGATAAGTCCTCCGGTATCATCGTGCTTGGTAACTATAAAAGTAGCGTCAGGATAAACCTCTACAATCGGATAACCAAAATTAGACCATTGAGGAACTTTTTCCCAATCGGTAAAGTTTCCACCCGAAGCTTGCGCTCCACATTCGATAATATGTCCGGCAATAAGCCCCGAAGCAAGTTTATTCCAATCATTCAAAGCCCAACCAAATTCATGTACCATAGGTGCCATTGTAATAGAAGTATCGGTAACTCTTCCGGCTATAATAATTTGAGCATCAGTTTTAAGAGCTTCTAAAAGCGGCGGCAAACCTAAGTAGGCGTTGGCACTTTGTATTTTGCTTTTAACGTCTGCAAATTCTTGCCCATTTTCCATGTTTTTGAAGTCTGCCTTTTTCGGATACAAATAGTCTATTTGTTCGAAAATGTTATCGCCTTCAATCACAGCAATCTTTAAGTAAATACCTAAGGGTTTGAGTCTATTGGTAATTTGTTTGGCACAGGCAAGAGGATTCATTCCTCCAGCATTGGCAATGATTCTTGTTTTTTTTGCAATCAAAATAGGAGCTACATCTACTATTTGATCTACAAAATCGGTAATATAGCCCAATGTTGGGTTTTTGAGTTGTTGTTTTCGCAGAATACTCATGGTTATTTCTGCCAAATAATCAATTGTAATGTAATCAAGTTCGCCACCAGTTAATTGGCGTTTGAGTGCGCCTAAATCATCGCCCCAAAAACCTCCTGCATTTCCAATTCGTATTTTGTTTTTCATAATAAAATAGTGGTTTATTGTAAATTGTAAGTATTTTCATATAATAAATAACAAATGTAAATATACAAATAGATTCTTATTTTTGCAAGGAATAAGGAGTATTTAATTATTTGGTATAAATTAACTATTGCTCGAAGCTTAATATATTGGTGATTTGCTTTGTGCTAATTACTTAATCTCTAATTATTCAATTATTTAATCTAAATTTAAAAAAGTGTTGTAAATCTGGTTTAAAATTTCGTTTATTAAAAAAGAGTGCATAAAAAAAATCCGATTCTTTTGTTATAAAAGAACCGGATTTTCTATTTATTTTCTTAAAGAAAAATTATTCTTGAGAATGAGAGGTTACATCAAATGCATTCATTTTTAAGTAACTAACTTCTCTTTCTGATAAGAAACGCCATTTGCCTCTTCCTAAACCTTTTTTGGTTAAACCTGCAAAATAAACTCTGTCAAGTTTCTTTACTTTGTAACCCATGTGTTGGAAAATACGACGAATAATACGGTTTTTGCCAGAGTGAATTTCGATACCAACTCTAGTTTTATCGTCTGGATCGGGGAATCCAATTTCGTCGGCAAAGCTAATACCATCTTCAAGTTCAACACCTTGAGCTATTAAATCCATATCGGTAAGCGTCAAAGGTTTGTCTAAATGAACATGATAAATTTTCTTTTTCTTAAATTTAGGTTGAGTTAAACGAGTAGTCAACTCACCATCGTTAGTTAAAAGCAGAACGCCGGTTGAGGCTTTATCGAGTCTTCCCACAGGGTAGATTCGTTCTCTACAGCAATGTCTTAGCAAGTCCATTACTGTTTTTTTAGCGTTGGGGTCGTCTAAAGTAGTAACCAAACCTTTTGGTTTGTTAAGTAGAATATATACTTTGCGCTCAGCAATTACAGTTTTTTCGTTGACTTTTATTTCGTCAAAAATATTTACTTTTACACCAAGCTCTTTAATTACCTCAGTGTTTACAGTTACAGCACCTGAAGTAATAAATTCGTCGGCTTCTCTACGAGAGCACATTCCTGAGTTAGAAATAAATTTGTTTAAGCGCATAAGACCATCTTCAGGCATTTGACCTTCGTAAGTTTTATAAACTTTAGGTCTTGTAAATTTGCGCTGAGGCTTGTTAAAGTCACGCTTTTGAAATTTATTTCTATCGTTATTGAAACGTCCGGAAGGTCTGTTACGGTCGTTGTTGTAGTTGTTTCCGCCACCATAACTTCTGCGATTGTCGTATCCGCCACCTCCACGGTTGTTGTCGCGGTTGTAGCTTCCTCTATTACCATTTACGCTATCGCGGTTGTAGTTTTCTCTGTTGCCATAAGGTTGGTCATCGCGATTGTTGAATCGATTGCGTGAGTTGTAATTGTCGTCGCGGTTATTGTTGTAACTATCACGATTGTAGTAACCACCTCCGCTATTTCCACTATTTCGGTTGTCGCGAGTATCTCTACGATTGTCGAAACGATCGCGATTATCACGATTGTCGTAGCGATTGCGAGTATCGTGGTTGTTGTAACGATCTCTGTTGTTGTAATTATCGTCACGATTGTAAGAGCTTCGATTGTATCTGTTATCGTCTCTGCGTTCTACATTTCTTGGTCTATCGTAACTTCTTTCGCCATAAGGTTTGTCTCCATAAGGCTTTTCACCATAAGGTCTATCGCCATAAGGTTTGTCTCCGTAAGGCTTTTCGCCATAAGGTTTGTCTCC
>DZBP01000173.1:4931-6732 GCA_022729915.1 Draconibacterium orientale
CCATAAGGTTTCTCGCCGTAAGGTTTCTCGCTATATGGCTTTTCACTGTTGTAGCTTCTGTCGCTGTTGTAACCTCCTCTATCGGAATTAAAATTTCTGTCAGAATTGAAATTTCTGTCAGAATTGAAACTTCTGTTTGATTCGTTGCGGTCGCTACTGTAGTACGCTTTATCGAAATTGTTTTCAGATGAATATGACCTATCGCGATTGTACCCGTTATCAGGAGTAGAACGTTTTACAAAAGTGCGTTTGCGTTTTTGTCTTTCGGGGTTGTCATTTTCGTTTCTGTTCGAATCGTTGGCTTGATTATCATCAAACCTAGGGTCTGAGTTTTTAATGTTGTCTTCCATTTAAATCTTAGGTTTTCTTATGATTTTTCACAAAATCCTTAAATTAATAATTTGGGCACAAAAGTATTATTTTATTTTGAATATACATCACGAATATACAATAATAGAGCAAATATTTTTCTTAATTTAAAGAATTTTAATTAAATCATTAATAATAAGGTAATTGTTTTTTATCTATGTAAAATGTATGAAATTTAATAAACAGCTCAAGTTGAAAAATTAATAGCTAAAAAAGGCAATAAAACCTTTTGTTTTAATTGTAAAAGTTCTTTTATTTAATTATTTATAGAGCTTTTAATTCTGTTTAATTCGATTAAAAGCTCTATATTTAATAGTAACTATTTTACAAACGATAAAATTTCATTTGCAAACTCGTTGAGTAAAAGCGTTAATGAATTAAGAGAGCCTTCTAATTCATTCAAATCTAAATTTTCGGCTTCGAGGGTATCTCTAAAACTTACAATTTCACCACTTTCATCGAGCATGAAAGCACCATGAATAATGTCGCGGTTTTTTTGAAGCAACTTTTTGAAAACTTCAGGATTATCACCTTTTACTTTAAACAACACTTGGTCTATTAATACAATAGGCGCATCAATATCTATGACCATATTTTTAATAAGGGCATCTTCTTTTTCTACAATAAAAAAGTTGTTGTCTGCATCTTCTTTTACTATTGAATATTCTAATTCAAGTAGATAATTTTTTACTTTTTCAAAATATTTATTCATGTTTTGGCAGTTTTTATTTGAATGTTAATGTTTTTTGTTGTTGCCTTTTATTATTCAGTTTAAGTTTTTTTACAAAAAAAACTATATAAAAGTTTTAGTGAAAATATTTTTTATTAGAGCAACTGTTGCTTAAATTTCAAGCCAAATATAATAAATTTATTACTAAAAACATATTTTTTCTTATTTTTTTTTGAAAAAAAATTTATTTTAAGTAAATAATATAAAAGTAATCTTTTTTTATTTGTCTTATAATTAGGTTCTTTTGTTGTATTTTTGTCTAAGTATTTATTGTAAACCAACCTAATTTTAAAATTGAAGAAAAGAAAAGTAGTAATTGACTAAAAAAACAAAAGCCAGATGTTAGAATAAAAATCTAACTATCTGACTTTCAAAGTCGGGGTGAGAAGATTTGAACTTCCGACCCCACGCCCCCCAGACGCGTACTCTAAACCAAGCTGAGCTACACCCCGTACTTTTGTTGCTGCAAAACTAAAAAAGCTTTTTAAGTTGTGCAAGTATATGGTTGCTTTTTTATACTTTTTTTTGTTAATTTACTGAAATATAATTTAATAGATTCATAATATTTTCGGGGTTTTTACTTTTAAAAATGCAGCATTTAATTTTTTTTAGCACTTATTTTATAAAACTAGCATCAAATTTGCTTTTATTTAGTGCTTGAAAGAAAACTATACACTTCTAGCTTTTGCCCCTAAATCCCCT
>DZBP01000001.1 GCA_022729915.1 Draconibacterium orientale
CTACTTTTGTAAATATTTTTACTTACAAACCAACAACATTTTAAAATCAGTTTTTAAAGTTTTATGAAAACGATTTACAAAAATATTAAAAACCGCGATAAATTTAGTCTTTAGTTTGCATTTTTTTGTTAAATGCTGCCTTCCTTTTCGATTTAACTGTTTAAATTTTAAAAAATTATTTAGTAGTATAAACAACCGCAATTAACTAATTTTCATTTAGTTAGCAGAAGTTTGTTTCTATGAATTTTTTTTTTATACAAAAATATAAATGCAAATAATAAAGATAAATTAAAATGAACTTACCCTACGCAGAAAATTATAAAATCAAAATGGTGGAAGCCATTAAAACAAGTACTCGACAAGAGCGTGAATTTTGGCTGAAAGAAGCAAAATACAATTTGTTTAATCTTAGCAGCGATAAAGTTTTTGTGGATTTATTAACGGACTCTGGAACTGGCGCAATGAGCGATAAGCAATGGGCTGCCATAATGCTAGGCGATGAAAGTTATGCCGGTTCATCATCTTATACAAATTTAAAAAATACGGTAAAAAATATTCTAGGTTTTGAATATTTTTTGCCAACTCATCAAGGTAGAGCAGCTGAAAATGTATTATTTTCGGTGCTTGTAAATGAAGGCGATGTTGTGCCCGGAAATTCTCATTTTGATACCACAAAAGGACATATTGAATTTCGCAAAGCCAAAGCTATCGATTGCACTATCAATGAGGCATTTGATACAACTGTGCAACACGATTTCAAAGGCAGTGTTGATATTCAAAAGCTTGAAAATGTGTTTGTTAGC
This sequence comes from Draconibacterium orientale, assembly GCA_022729915.1. GTDB lineage: Bacteria > Bacteroidota > Bacteroidia > Bacteroidales > JAIFNL01 > JAIFNL01. Next base: position 804 of record DZBP01000001.1, read on the forward strand.
TATCCAATCGAACGAATTCCGTTTATCATTGTTACCATTACAAATAATAATGCGGGAGGGCAACCTGTTTCGATGCAAAATTTGCGTGAAGTGCGCCAAATTGCTGACAAATACGGCGTTCCAGTAATTTTCGATTCAGCTCGTTTTGCAGAAAATGCATATTTTATAAAAACTAGAGAAGACGGATATGCCGATAAAACAATCAAGCAAATAGTTACCGAAATGTATTCTTATGCTGATGGAATGACCATGAGTAGCAAAAAAGATGCAATTGTGAATATTGGCGGTTTTATTGCGCTAAAAAGCAAAGAAATTTACGAAAAAGCCTGTGTGTATAATATTATGTTTGAGGGATTTATAACTTATGGCGGCATGGCGGGACGCGATATGAATGCCTTAGCGCAAGGATTGGACGAAGGCACTGAGTTTGAGACTTTACACTCTCGTATTCAGCAAGTTGCATATTTAGGAAACAAGTTAAAGGAGTTTGGAATTCCTGTTCAAGAGCCTTTTGGAGGGCATGCAATTTTTGTTGATGCGAAGCGTTTTTTGTCGAATGTGCCTGCTGAGGAATTTAGAGCGCAAACATTAGCCGTTGAATTGTACCTCGAAGCGGGTGTTAGAGGTGTCGAAATTGGTGCAATCATGGCTGACCGTGATCCAATTACTCGCGAAAATCGTTTTCCTGAGCTTGAATTTGTTCGTCTGGCAATTCCGCGCCGCACTTACACCAATAATCACATGAATTATGTGGCTGTAGCTCTTAAAAATGTGTTTGACAGAAGAAATGAGATTAAAAATGGTGTGAAAATTACAAAAGAAGCTCCAATTTTACGTCATTTTACTGTTGAACTTGATAAAATTTAAACTCTCAAATAAATTAATAAACGAAACGCTGCATTTTTTATGTAGCGTTTTTTTTATTATCAGATAAGAATAATTTTGTATAATTTTTTATAGTTTTTAAGTAAATCGAATATAATTTTGCCATTTGAAGCAATTTGTAAATTCATTTTCTAAATTTATTGTGTGAGGAAAAATTCCAAAAACTGCAGAACCACTTCCACTCATCGAAGCATATTCTGCACCAAGTTCGTACAAACGAGTTTTAATCTTCTCTATTTCAGGAAATTGTGCAAAAATCGATTGTTCAAAATCATTCTTTGCAAATTCTTTCCATTGGTAGGGTAATTTTGTAATAAGTTCATTTAGATTTACTTGTGGTTTTTTTGGTACTATTCCTGCAAATGCTGCTTTGGTTGGAACATGAATTTGTGGCTTAATAATAACCAAAAAACTTTTAGGTAAAAATAAATTGATTTTTTCGAGAATTTCTCCTTTACCAGTGGCAAATTGAGGCGTATTTTCGATAAAAAAAGGACAATCGCTGCCCAATTTTTCTGCATAAACTTTTAAATTTTCATTGGTTAAGTTCAGATTAAACATTTCATTTAGCATTTTGAGCATAAATGAGGCATCTGATGAACCGCCTCCCAAGCCTGCTCCGGTTGGTATAACTTTATGTAAATGAACGCTTAATGCAGGTAAATTGAAATCTGATTTCAACAATTGGTAAGCTTTTAATACCAAATTATCTGAGTCTTTTCCATCAATTACAATCCCAGATGAAGAAAATTGTAAATGAGTAGAATCTTTAATTTCCACTATTTCAAGCACATCGTGCAAACCTATTACAGGCAAAAAAATGCTCTCTAAATTATGAAAACCATCGCTTCGCTTTTCGGTGATGTTTAGTCCGATATTTATTTTTGCGTTTGGAAAACTTATCAATGGATTAAAATTTAAGAAATTGTACAAAAAAAAATTTGTTCAAAAATATCAATTTAGAGTGATATTTTCAAACAAACTTTCTAATTTTTTTGTATATTTTGCTATTTTTGGTTGATAAAATCAACGGCTCTCAAGGCAGCAATTGTGCCATCAGCAACGGCAGTTGTTATTTGTCGTGTGCGAGTTACGCGCGCATCACCTGCTGCAAAAACCCCTTTTTGGCTAGTTTGCAAATTTTCATCTACAATAATTTCGCCCCATTGATTGAGATTAATTAATCCTTTAAATCTTTCTGTTTGAGGAACATAACCAATAAAAATAAAAACTCCGGCTATTGGCATTTCAGTAATGCTACCATTTTTTAAATTTTCTATTTTTACTGATTCTACTTTTTCATTACCCAAAAACTCGATAATTTTACTTTCCAGTAAAAAATTAATTTTTGGATTTGCTTTTGCTTCGTCAATAGCGTGTTGGTAGCCTTGAAAATGGTCAAATTGATGTATAATTGTAACTTTTGAGGCATATTTTGTAAGCGAAACTGCTTCTTCAAGAGCAGAATTACCACCTCCTACAACAATAATTTCCATATTTTGGTAAAAATCACCATCGCAAGTAGCGCAATACGATATTCCTTTGCCCTTAAATTCATCTTCACCTGTAACATTGAGCGAGCGAGAGCGTCCACCGCTAGCTATGATGATACTTTTGGCTGTGAAAGTCTCTTTTGAATCAATCTCAATGCTTTTTATTTCTCCTTCGAGCGAAATATTTGTAAGTGTAACTCCGGTTTTAATGTCGCAACCAAAAGTTTTTGCTTGTTTGCGCATTATTTTGCTAAGTTGGTAACCACTAATGCTTTCCACACCCGGATAATTTTCTATCTGGTGAGTTAAAACCATCTGTCCGCCCACACTTCCTTCGTTTACAATTAATACTTTGGCTTTGGCTCTTGCTGCGTAAATTCCTGCTGTTAAGCCACTTGGACCAGCACCAATTATAATTATGTCGTAATTCATGTTTCGTTATTAAAAATAAAAAGCTTCCCAAAAGAACAACTTTTGGAAAGCTTTAATTTAAAAAATTATGCAAATTTTTCATTTAAAATGCTAGTAATCTGAGCTTTCGATTGAATGCTGCTAGTTGCTTTCACAAGTTTTCCATTTTTGTAATATACTGTAAATGGTAAACCCATGAATGAAGAGCACTCAGGAGCATTTCTAATTACGTGAGCCTCAGGGCTATCAAAAGTCATGTCGTAAAATGTCACATGTGGATATTCGTCTTCCAAATCTTCCATAATGTCATATACTGGAATACACATCGGTCCCATACGTCCACAGCAAATCATTACGTTTTCATTGTTATTTACTACTTCATTGTGCTGAGCAGCAGTTGCAATATGCTTTAAATTTGTTCCTAATACCATTTTTAATACGTTTTAATATTAATATATCTAAATATTTAGATGCAAAGATATATCTTACTTTTTTCTTTGCAAAATTTATTTTCTTAATAAAAGTTAAGTAAATAAGCACCAGTGCTATTTTAATTTTAGTAAACCTTTTTGTAATCAAATAAATTTTAAGCACATGGCTAAATAAAATATACAATTTAATTTGGCTTACTACTTATAATATTTTAGTTTTCAATAATTTACTAAAAAAAGATATATTCTTTTTAATTATTTACCAATTTTTGTGCTTAACGAAAAATGATTAGAAGCACCTGCTACATGATAAGTAGCGCGCCCATAAGCAAGCTTGAAACGAGATAAATTTAGCCCAAAACCCCAAGAAAAGCCTGTCATTCCTCCAATTTGTTGTAATGAAAGCTCCATTCTGCGTTGGTGATTGTAGCTAAAGTTAAAATAAAAGCTTTCAAAGGGGACAAATTCAATTCCATAAACCAAATGACGTAACAAATTATCTGAAAATTTACTTATTTCCGTCTTTTCTTTCGGTTCTTCGTTAAAAATATTCGATGTAGTTGATTCAAGAGGCGATTCAAAGCGCAAATTCCAATTTTCGAGATGATTGTAAGTTATATTGAAGCGAAAAGGTGCATGTTCGAGCTCTTTTGTAATACCCAATTGTATTTCAAATGGTAATTTTTCGCGATTATTTTCTGTATAAGTAGTTAATTGAGTTCCAACATTTTTGATAACAAAAGCAATATTTGTAAAATGCTTTTTGTTTACATACAAAACTCCCGCATCGATGGCAAAACCAACAGAAGAGTAGTTTTCTAAATTTGACACAACTGGCTTAAAATTAACCCCATACGAAATAGAGTTGGTTAGTTTATTAGCCCAAATAAAATTGAAAGCATATTCAGCAGCTTTAAAATTGCTGAGTTTCTCACCAAATTCGTTGGCTTCGATAAATTCACCATAGTTAATATATTGAATACCAATAGATAAATTCCCAATTCTTTTAAATTTTCGAGCATAAGCCAAATAGCCGTAATTTATATCAGCAAAATAGTTTACATAGTTCAAAACCAAATTGTTGCGCATGGTATCCGAAAGCAAAGCCGGATTATGATAAGTCAGTGCTAAATCAACTTCATTCATAGAAATAACGTTTCCACCCAGTGAAGCCATTCGTGCTGAATTAGTAAGAGTAAGAAATTTATATGTATGATTTCCACCTATTTGCGAAAAAACAAAAATTGGAAAAAGCATAAAAATTAAACAGATTTTATATTTGGTCATTTGTATTTACAAAATTAATAAGTAGTGAACCAAAATTGAATGGATATATAATTTTTCTAAGTACTTGAAAGTTATTAGAAAGCAAAATTCATTGTTGCTAATAAAAAGAACACCGATAGTTAAATTACATTATGCAAATTAATTAAAATAAATGCTTTTTACCAAATTAATATTTCAATGAATTTAAAAATGCAGATAGTTTTAATTTTTGCAAAAATGTATGTTTTTTGTTTTTTTTATGATTTTAATATAAATCCTTAGGAATAAGTATTTTATTAAACTCTATTAGTGTAAATTTAACCTTATTTGTTTAAATTTTAAAATATTAAATTTTAAAATAAGTAAAATTTGTGAAATTGCAAATAAGAGTTTTAATTTGTATTTCAAAAATTGAATTTTAAAGCTTTACAAAATATAAACAATATTTCGAAAATTCGTATGGATTTTAATAAAATTTTAGCAGAAATTGCAGAGGAAACAAAATATTTACAAGGCAAGGGAAAGGTAGCCAATTATATACCAGCTTTGGCTCAAGTAGATGGAAATCAGTTTGGTATGGCATTGTTAACTGCCGATGGCGAACTGTTTGAATATGGCGATTCGGCAGTAAATTTTTCATTGCAAAGTGTTTCAAAGGTTTTAACTTTAACCATTGCTTTTCGTGAAATAGGAACCGTAGTTTGGGAACGCGTTGGACGAGAACCTTCCGGAAATCCATTTAACTCATTGATACAGTTGGAGAAAGAGAAAGGAATTCCACGAAATCCATTTATCAACGCAGGTGCTTTGGTAATAAGTGATATTTTGTGTTCTGCACTTGAAAATCCGAAAGAATATTTATTGGATTTTGTTCAAAAAAGAGCTCAAAATCCTTTAATTAAGTACGATGAAGTGGTAGCAATTTCAGAAAAAGAACACGGATATTTGAATGTGGCTTTGGCTAATTATATGAAAAGTTTTGGAAATATACATAACACTCCAGAGCAAATACTTGATTTGTATTTCAATCAGTGTTCGTTATCAATGAATTGCAACGATTTAGTTAGGGTATTTTCCTTTATAGCAAATAGAGGTTTTGATTCTAATAATAAGGAGCGCATTTTATCACGAAGTCATTCAAAACGGCTAAGTTCGCTTATGCTAACTTGCGGAATGTACGACGAAAGCGGCGATTTTGCTTTTCGTGTAGGAATGTCGGGAAAAAGTGGAGTAGGAGGTGGGATTGTTGCCACAATTCCCGGAAAATTGACAATGGCGGTTTGGAGTCCTGAATTGAATAGTTTTGGAAATTCGCTAAGAGGAGTTATGGCATTGGAGCTTTTTACAACTAAAACAGGAATGTCAATTTTTTAATTTTAAGGTATTTAAAATTCCGATGTATCGTATTTCAGTATATAATATTTGGATTATTTTTTTTGATAAATTAATAATTTAATACGAATTATTTTTGCTTTTTTAATAAAATTTTCTTTATAAATGAAAGTATATAAATTTGGAGGTGCTTCGATAAAAGATGCTGCTTCGGTGCGAAATTTACTACCAATTGTTCGAAATTTTGATGAAAATCTGATAATTGTAATCTCTGCAATGGGTAAAATAACAGATGCATTGGTCGATTTATCCGAAAGTTGGTTTTATGACAATGAAAATATTGAATTGATTGAAGAAAAACTTCAAAAAATTAAGAATTTCCATTTAGAAATTACAAATGAATTGATAATTGATAAAAATAATCCCATTTTTAAAACAAATGAGAACGTTTTTACCTTTATTTTCTCAAAAATGATGAGTATGCCTTCGCTCGATTTTGATTTTGAATATGACCAGATTGTTCCTTATGGCGAAATTTTATCTTCAGGGATTGTAAGTGCTTTTTTCAATCAAGAAGGAATTTCCAACCGCTGGGTAGATGTCGGTTCTTGCTTAAAAACAGAAAGTTACTTTCGTGATGCGCATGTAGATTGGGAATTGACTGATAAACTTTGCCACAAAGTTTTGAATTTTGAACGAGAGCAAATTTATGTAACACAAGGGTTTGTAGGTTCAACAGTGCGCAATTTGCGAACTACTTTAGGACGTGAAGGTTCTGATTTTACAGCTGCTGTTCTTGCGTATGTACTTGATGCTGAAAGTGTAACAGTTTGGAAAGATGTAGAAGGTATTTTTAATGCTGACCCAAAATATTTTTCTAATCCAAAAAAATTAGACGCTATTTCGTACCACGAAGCGATTGAATTAGCATATTATGGCGCAAATGTAATTCACCCTAAAACCTTGAAACCTCTTCAAAATAAGAATATTCCATTATTTGTTAAAACTTTTTTGAATTCTAATGCAAAAGGTACAGTAATTAAAAATTTTGATACGGTTTTAAAGTTTGTTCCAATTTATATTTTTAAAAGAAATCAAATTTTGGTGTCCATTTCACCGAAAAACTTTTCGTTTATTGTAGAAGAAAATATGAGTAGAATATTTTCAAAACTTGCCGAACTTCGTATTTCTGCCAACTTGATGCAAAATTCAGCCATTAGTTTTTCTATTTGTGCCGATTACGATAAAATCAAGTTTGATTCGTTTATAAATAGTTTGAAAGAGGATTTTGTTGTTAAATATAATACTGATTTAGAACTAATTACAATTAGACATTATACTAAAGAAGCCATTGATTCTCAGATAAAAAATAAAACTGTTTACATACAGCAGAAAAGCAGAAATACAGCTCGTTTTGTAGTGAAATAATTTATTATTTTAAAATACTGATTATTAGAATTATATAAATTAAAATATTTTTTTAACAAAAAAAATTTGCATAACTTAATTAAATGGTTTTATATTTGCGAAACATAAAATAAAGAAAAATGACAAATTTAGGTTTAAATATGAATTGGTGGCGCTTTCACGAAAATAAATTCGGTGAAAGGTACTAGGCGTATGTAAACTTGACTTAATAAAATATAGCAAGAACGGCTTATCGAATTTCACGATAAGCCGTTTTATTTTTTTTAGAAAATTTGAAAAAGATAAAAACATGGAAAGATTTAAATTTAAAAGTAACAGTAAAAAACTTTTGGCGGATATATTAACGCCTGTAAGTTTGTATTTAAAAATAAGAGATGTATTTCCCAATTCAATTTTGTTGGAAAGTTCTGATTATCATAGCTCTGATAATAGTTTTTCGTACATTTGCTTTCAGCCTTTGGCTAGTTTTAAATTAGAAAAAAATAGAATAAGTGAGATTTACCCAACTGGCGAAAGCCAAGAGTACGATATAGAAAAATATACTGCAAGTAAAAAACTATATGATTTTATTAAAAAATTTAACGTTGAAGATTCCGAAAACAAAGTAAACGGTTTTTTTGGATACACATCATACAATGCAATTCAACATTTCGACACGTTGAAAATTAATTCTAAAGCACTTGAAAACAATGAAATACCTGATATATTTTACTCGTTTTACAAATATATAATTGGTGTGAATCATTATAAAAACGAGCTTGAACTTACCGAAAACTTATTGCCTAATGAAGATTCGAGACTTTCTGAAATTATAGAACTTATTCAAAATAAGAAATTTACAAGTTATTACTTTAAAAAAATAGAAGACGAAAAAACTAGCATTTCCCCTGAATTTTATTTAAAAATGGTAGCAAAAGCGAGAGAGCATTGCAAACGTGGCGATGTTTTTCAATTAGTACTTTCGAGGGGGTTTTATCAACAGTATAAAGGCGATGATTTCAATGTTTACAGGGCTTTGCGAAGTATAAATCCATCTCCTTATTTATTTTATTTTGATTTTGGCTCCTTTAAATTGTTTGGTTCATCACCTGAGGCACAAATCACAATTTTTAATCAAAAGGCTAGCATTCACCCTATTGCAGGTACATTTAAGCGAACAGGCAACGATAAAGCCGATAAAGAATTGGCAATTGAACTATCGAAAGATCCAAAAGAAAATGCAGAACACACAATGCTTGTTGATTTGGCTCGTAATGATTTAAGCCGCAATGCAAAAGGAATTGAAGTGGAAGTTTACAAAGAAGTACAATTTTATAGTCACGTAATTCATTTAGTATCAAAGGTTAGCGGTTATTTACAAGAAGGTGCAAATCCAATTCAAATACTCGCTGATACTTTTCCTGCCGGAACTTTAACGGGTGCTCCTAAATATAAAGCCATGCAATTGATAGATTCGATAGAAGCCAACAACAGAGGATTTTATGGAGGTTGCATTGGTTATATTGGATTAAACGGAAGTATAAATCATGCAATTTTAATCCGTTCGTTTATGAGTAAAAATAATACACTTTTTTATAGAGCAGGTGCCGGAATTGTCGAAAAATCAATTGAAGAAAATGAATTGGCTGAGGTTGATAATAAAATTGGAGCCTTACGAGCTGCATTGGAATTAGCAGAAAACATATAATTTGTTAGATTATTAATTTTATATTATAAAATTTTAAGATATGAAAGTTCTTATTTTTGATAATTACGATTCTTTTACATACAATTTAGTTCATTATGTGGAAAAAATTCTAAATCAGAAAGTTGATGTGTTTAGAAACGATGAAATAACACTTGATGAGATTGAAAAATATGATAAAATAATATTATCGCCTGGTCCCGGAATTCCAGACGAAGCTGGATTATTAAAACCATTGATAAAGCGTTATGCTTCAAGCAAAAGCATTTTTGGTGTTTGTTTGGGAATGCAAGCTATGGCAGAAGTTTTTGGTGGTAAATTGCTAAATATCAATCAAGTATATCACGGAGTTGCAACTCCTATTTTACAAAAAACTAAAGATAATGTTTTATTTAGAGGCTTACCAGATCGTTTTGAAGCTGGTAGATATCATTCTTGGATTGTTGATAATGAGCATCTTCCATCATGTTTTGAAGTGTCAAGCGTTGATGAAAACGGACTATTAATGTCAATTTTTCATAAAGAATACGATGTGCGTGCAGTACAATTTCACCCAGAATCGATTTTGACTCCTTTGGGCGAAAAAATTATTGAAAATTGGCTGAAGAGTCATAAAAACAGTTAAAATTGAGATAATAAATCATTTTGTTTTATAGAAATTATGAAAAATATATTAAATAGACTTTTTGAACAAAAATCGCTCGCATACGACGAAGCGAAAGAAATTTTGACTAATATTGGATTAAATAAATATAATTCGAGTGAAGTAGCCGCATTTATGACTGTTTATTTAATGCGAAATATTACTATTGATGAGCTTGCTGGCTTTAGAGATGCACTTTTAGATTTATGCATTAAAATAGATTTGTCGGATTTTGAAACAATTGATTTGTGTGGCACCGGAGGTGATGGCAAAGATACTTTTAATATATCTACTTTGTCGTCTTTTGTGGTGGCTGGCGCTGGGTATAAAGTTGCCAAGCACGGAAATTATGGTGTTTCGTCGGGTTGTGGTTCGTCAAACGTGTTGGAATATTTTGGCTATAAATTTACCAACAACGAAGAAATTATTCGCAAAAGTATTGATAATGCAGGCATTTGCTTTCTTCATGCGCCTTTGTTTCATCCAGCTTTAAAAAATGTTGGACCAATTAGACGCGAACTTCGAGTTAAGACATTTTTTAATATTTTAGGACCTATGGTGAATCCAAGTTTCCCTAAAAATCAGATGGTTGGAGTGTTTAATTTAGAAGTTGCAAGGCTTTATGCTTATTTGTATCAGCAGTCAAAAAAGAATTTCACTATCGTTCATAGTATTGATGGTTATGATGAAATTTCGCTTACAAGTAATTTTAAATTAATTGGAAACCAGACAGATGAAATATTAGGTCCTGAATTTTTTGGATTTAATAAAATTGCTCAATCTGATATTGTTGGCGGTTATACTGTTGAAAGTTCAGCTAAAATATTCGAGTCAGTTTTAAATGGTGAAGCTACTGAAAATCAAATGAATGTAGTGATTGCGAATTCCGCAATAGCAATTAAAACAATTGATAACCAAATTTCGATTGAAAAAAGTATGGAGTTAGCTCGAAAATCAATTTTTGATAAACAAGCTCTTCACTCTTTTCAAAAATTAATTGAAATTTCTAAAACAAACTAGTTACTTATTAAGAAAAATTTAAAATGAACATACTTGAACAAATAATTTCAGATAAACGTAAAGAAATAATAGAATTTAAAGCTCAAAAACCAATAAATGAGTTTGAAAATTCTATTTTATTTTCAAAAAATAGATTTTCACTAAAAGAATTTATAAAAAACAGCAATTTATCAGGAATTATTGCTGAGTTTAAGCGTAAATCTCCTTCGAAAGGTGTTATAAACCAAGTTTCTGATGTAATAGAAGTTACTCAAGCTTACGTAGCAGCTGGTGCTTCTGCACTTTCGATTTTAACAAACGAACATTATTTTGGCGGTAAAATTGAAGATATTTTATTAGCTCGGAGTATGAATGCAGTTCCAATTTTGCGGAAAGAATTTATTGTTGATGAATTTCAAATTATTGAATCTAAAGCAATTGGAGCAGATGCAATTTTATTAATAGCAGCATCTTTAAGTTCTAAAGAAATTTTTAATTTTGCAAAATTGGCAAAAAGTATAGATTTAGAAGTTTTGCTTGAAATTCATGAAGAGTCAGAATTGAACTTATTGAACGAATATGTTGATATTGTGGGAGTTAATAATAGAAACTTGAAAACATTCCAAACTGATTTGCTCATTTCTAAACAGTTAGCTCCGAAGATTCCACCTGATTTTGTTAAAATTTCAGAAAGTGGATTGCATTTACCAGAGCATTTATTAGAGCTACAACAATTTGAATATCAGGGTTTTTTGATTGGAGAACGATTTATGTCAAATTCTAACCCTGGAAAAGCTTTTTCAGATTTTGTAAAAATGTTAAAAGTATAAATTTTTATTAAAAAAAATGCTATGCTAAAAATAAAAGTTTGTGGTATGAAATATCCGGACAATATTCTACAACTTGCTGAATTACAAATAGATTACATGGGATTTATCTTTTATGAAAAATCAAAACGTTTTGTTGGTGATTCAATAGAATCATTTTTAGGGAATAATTTCCCAAAGCATATTAAAAAAGTAGGTGTTTTTGTGAATTGTTCCGTAGAAACAATTTTGAGTTTTAATGTAAAATATTCTTTCGATTATATTCAGCTACATGGGAATGAAAGCCCAGAATTTTGCCAAAAAATTGTAAATAATGGGTTAAAAGTTATAAAAGCGTTTCAGGTTTCCGAAGAATTTGATTTTTCTGAATGTGAAAAGTACCAAAATGTCTCTGATTTTTTTCTTTTTGATACTAAGACCGTTGAATATGGTGGAAGTGGTACAACTTTTAACTGGAAATTACTTGAAAATTATACTTTAGACAAAAGATTTCTATTGAGTGGTGGAATTAGTCTTGAAAATGTAGAACAACTTAAGCTTTTTTCTCATTCTAAGCTTCATGCACTCGATTTGAATAGTAAATTTGAACTTTCAGCTGGTTTGAAGGACATTTCAAAATTAAAAATATTTTTGAATCAACTGAAATTATAATTTTTTTCAATTTTTAATTGAAAATTTGAAAAAAGGAAATTTTTTAATTTGTTCTTATTTAGGGTTTTAAAACAAATATATATGAAAAAAAATAAATTTTTAGTTAATAAAAATGGTTTCTACGGTGAATTTGGTGGTGCATATATTCCCGAAATGCTTTATCCAAATACAGAGGAATTACGTAAAAATTATTTGAAAATTATTGCTTCAAAGAAATTTAAAAAGCAATTTAAAATGTTGTTAAAGAGTTATGTAGGCAGACCAAGTCCTTTGTATTTTGCAAAAAGACTTTCCGAAAAATATAAAACTAACATTTATTTGAAACGAGAGGATTTGAATCATACCGGCTCCCATAAAATAAATAATACGATTGGTCAAATTTTATTAGCGCAAAAGCTTGGTAAAAAGCGAATTATAGCAGAAACTGGAGCAGGTCAGCATGGTGTAGCAACTGCAACTGTTTGTGCTTTAATGGGTTTAGAATGTAAAGTTTATATGGGAAGTATTGACATTCAACGACAAGCACCTAACGTAGCACGTATGAAAATGCTCGGTGCGGAAGTTATTCCAGCTACAAGTGGAAGTAAAACCTTGAAAGATGCTACTAATGAGGCTATTAGAGATTGGATTAATAATCCTGAAGATACTCATTATATTATTGGTTCAGTGGTAGGTCCGCACCCTTATCCAGATATGGTAGCTCGTTTTCAGTCAATTATAAGTGCAGAAATAAAAAAACAGCTAAAATCTGAAGTTGGTAAAAAAAATCCAACACATGTTATAGCGTGTGTTGGTGGTGGAAGCAATGCTATTGGAGCTTTTTATCATTTTTTGGATAATCCTAACGTTCAACTTATTGCTACTGAAGCTGCTGGCTTAGGCATCGAAAGCGGAAAAACAGCTGCTTCGATTGCAAAAGGTAAGCCCGGAGTTATACATGGAAGCAATACATATTTAATGCAAACAGTTGATGGACAGATAGTTGAGCCTTATTCAATTTCTGCTGGATTGGATTACCCAGGTGTAGGTCCTATTCATTCTCATTTATATAAGGAAAAAAGAGCTACTTATTTGAGTATTAACGATAAAGAAGCTGTTGAAGCCGGTTTTTTGCTTACAAGACTTGAAGGTATTATCCCAGCTCTTGAGTCAGCACATGCCGTAGCAGCGCTCGAAAAAATGAACTTTAAGCCAGACGATATTGTAGTAATAAATATCTCAGGTAGAGGCGATAAAGATTTAGATACTTATATGAAATATTGTTAAATTTGAAAAATAATGAAAAAAATGAATAGAATACATCACTTATTTGAAAGCAAAAGCGAAAATATTTTATCTGTTTATTTTACAGCAGGTTATCCAAATTTAAACGATACTGAAAACATTATTGTAGAGTTAGAAAATTCGGGCGTAGATTTGATAGAAATAGGCATTCCATTTTCCGACCCAGTTGCTGATGGTCCTGTTATTCAGTCAAGTAGCCAAACTGCTTTAGAAAATGGTATGACTTTGAATTTGATTTTAACTCAGTTAAAAGATATTCGTACGAAAGTAAAATTACCTCTTATTTTAATGGGATATGTAAATCCAATTCTGCAATATGGAGTTGAAAAATTTTGCACTGAAGCATCTCAAATCGGCATCGATGCAGTAATAATTCCAGATTTGCCTTTTGATTTGTATGAAAAAAAGTATAAAAAGTTATTTGAAAGCAATAATTTGCTAAATATAAATTTAATTACACCTAGAACTTCACCAAAGAGGTTGAAAAAGATTGATAAAGCGAGCAAAGGTTTTATGTACATGGTTTCTTCTTCATCTACAACTGGCACTAAGCAAGTTGAAAACTTAGTTTTAAGTGATTTCGCATCGAAAATTGCGATTCTCAAATTAAAAACTCCTCGTTTAATAGGATTTGGCATTTCCAATAAAACAACTTTTGAAAATGCCTGTAAATTTAGTAGCGGTGCAATAATTGGAACGGCTTTTATCAACGCAATTTCATCAAGTCAAGATTTATCTAAAAGTATTTATAATTTTATAAAATCAATTCGCGAATAATAAAATATAGTATGAAGTTAGTATTAAAAGAAAATCCAACAATAGCTGATTATCAAGCACATGTTAAAGCGTTTTGTGAACAAAATGGTTGGAATAAAACCTCAGCAACAGAACTTTTTTTGCTGTTTGTAGAGGAAGTAGGTGAATTAGCGAAAGCCATTAGAAAGGAACAAAATTTATTTACAGAAGAAGCAAAAAGGGCGAAAAAATTTGATTTGGAAGAAGAATTTGCAGATGTGTTTAGTTATTTACTCGATTTATGTAATCTATTTAATGTAGATTTGGAAAACGCATACAGAAAAAAACATGAAATAAACGAACAACGAAAGTGGAATAACTAAGTTAGTGTGATTTGAAAATTTCCCAAGCTTTTTCGGCTTGTAAGATTAACATTTCATAGCCATTTTTTGTTTTTGCTCCGTAATTTTTACCATGCTCAAGAAAGCGGGTTTGCTCCGGATTGTACACTAAATCGTATAGTATATGCGATTTAGTCAGTCCGGAATAAGGCAAATCAGCACATTCTTTTACATTTGGAAATGTTCCGAGTGGAGTTGTATTTATGATAAGTAAATATTCATTAAGGTCGTGTTTTTTTATATCTTTATAAGTTATATTATTTTCATTCGTAGCATTTCTTGATACTATTTTATAGTTAATTTGTAATTTTTTTAAAACGAACGCTACAGCTTTAGACGCTCCACCAGTTCCTAGAATAAGAGCATTTTTATGATGTGGTTCAAGTAGAGGCACTAATGAATTTTCAAAACCATAAACATCTGTATTGTAGCCTTTTATTATTAAGTTGGAACTAGTTCTATCAATCTTTAGAGTGTTTACAGCACCAATTTCTTGAGCTTCTTTGTCAATTTCGGTTAAATAATTTATAACCTTTTCTTTGTATGGGATTGTTATGTTTAGACCTTTTAGGTTTATGTTATTATTAATTAAACCTGGAAGTTGTTCTATTTCAGGTATTTCAAAGTTTGAATATTTCCAATTCTCAATTTTTTCCTTTTGAAATTTAGAACTGAAATATTTCTGTGAAAATGAATGAGATAATGGAAATCCTATTAGACCTAACTGGTTCATATACTATAAATGTAAAAAACTTAAGCTATTATTTTATGCCTTGAATCGAGTCTTTCATTAATAGCCTTTGTTATTTGCTTGAAAACTTTGTTTTTAGCAGCAATTGGATAATATTCAAAAAATAGTTTTTGGAAATTGAAATTTAAATTAGCTGCAATTTGAAAGTGATAAATTGCTGATTTATTGTTTTTTGAATCTAAATAAAATAGCGATAAAGCATAGTGCAAAAATGAATCCTTTTTATTATGCCTTATAGCCTCTTGAAGTATCTGAATGCCAGAGTCTATAAAGTTTTTTGTATAGCAATACTCGCTATAAGCAATCCAAGCATCTACATAGTTAGGATCAAGTTCAAGTGCCTTTTTGAAATATCTGCTTGTAGTTTGAAAAGTACCTATTTCACTGCTTATTTGTGCAGCTAAGAACCAAAATTCGGCTTCGTAACTATCTAATTCTATGGCTTTTTCTACAAATTTAAGGGCAGTTGCATGTTTTTTAAGTTTATATAGAATATTTGCAATACTATACCATGAATCTGCAAAATCTGAATCAATTTCGATGCTTTTTTTATAATATTTTATTGCTTCTATATATTCTTCTAAATTTTGATAACAGTCAGCAATTAAAAAATAGACACTATTATTTGTAATATCTTTTTCTAAAAGCTCCTTGTAAGTATTAATT
Source organism: Draconibacterium orientale (assembly GCA_022729915.1). GTDB lineage: Bacteria > Bacteroidota > Bacteroidia > Bacteroidales > JAIFNL01 > JAIFNL01. The sequence goes on from DZBP01000001.1 coordinate 16,691, forward strand.
GCCTTTTGAAATTCATTGTTGCTAAAAAGAATTTCAGCTTTAGCAAGATAAGGGTTTTGAAATTGCTTATTAATTGAAATAGAATAGTCAAAAGCTTCAATTGCTTGTTTTTTATTGCCCAAAGTAGCATAAACGTTACCTAAGTTGTTCCATGCTTGCTCAGAAAGAGGGTATCTTTTTAAGTAAAAATTATAGGAATCTATACTTTCTTCGTAGTTTTCAGTTAAAAAATTAATGTATGCATAATCAAAAACCGCAGCATAATTAGTAGGCTTACTTTCAACAGCTTTTCTTAAATATTTGAGAGCTAAGCTATATTTTTCGTAATTCATATAAATATACCCAATATCATGATATGCTTCATCAAGGGAACTATTATAATTTTCTATAGCCTTATTGAATTCTTTTTCTGCATTTTCACTTTTTTCTAACTCTAAATAGCAATTCGCTTTAAGAATATAAATTTCGAATTCTGAAGGCTCAATTTTTTCAAGGTCGTTTGCTAACATTAAAGCTTTCTCAATATGTCCATTATCAAGTAAAAGTTGAGCATTTTTTAATTTCAAAACTGGTGAATGAGGATGTTGTGTACAGCCATATTTGGCTGCAATAGTAGCATTAATTATGTTACTGCTCTCAATATAAAATTCTATTAAATTTTCAAACTCACTTATATCAAAATAATACTGAGTTCTGTTTTTAATCATATTTTCAAATCGATTTACCAGTTCTGGTATTATTTCGTTTCTAAAATATTTTTCGTTTGCTTTTGCCATTTGCTTTATACTGAAAATGCTTACAGAATCAAAAAAATTGTAAAATTGTTCAAAATTTTTACTTTTTGTATGTATAAAAAGTGAATTTATTCGCTGCAAATCTAATCATTTTTTTTTGAAAAACAACAATAAAATATGATTTTCTAAATTTTTTCGGTATTTTTGAATGATTTTCTTTATTTTCAATGTTTCATTGAGTGCAATATTTTCATTTTTACGAAATATATGCAAATTCTTGTAAATAAATTGTATTTAACGTATTATCCTTTTTATTAATTTATTAAGCATATTACAGAGTATTAAATGGCACCTTGTTTTTTTTCATTCGTGATATTTTATTAAAAAAAAATCATTTTTTTACAATTATTTTTTTTACTTGAAAATATGATAATTATTCTTTTTTATTGTATATTTGAAAATATTTTTTTTGCTAACCCACATAAATATATTTGTTTATTACTTTTTTATTTAATTGAAATATAGCTATTTATATTAAATTTTTGATTTAAACAGTAATTCAAAATCAATAAATTTAGAGTATTAAATTAACAAATAGCGCTATTAAAATATAAATTACAAATTGTACAAGTTAGCTTATTTTTATTTTGTCAATATATTTATAAAAGTATATTATGGAAGGATTATTGTTTCTCTTATTTATCTCTGTTTTAATTGTTTATATAACAATTTTAAGGAGTAGAACTATTTTAAATCGGCAATTAGAACAATATAATAGTGAAATTGCTCGAAAACTTAAAATATTGGTAGATAATCAATTAGAGCTAAATGAAATGGTCATGGAGCTAAAGAGTGGCACTATTGAAGAGAGCGCAAATTTAGAAGATATTGATAAGATTATTACAGACTTAGAGTTTGAAAAAATCAAATCAACGATTTTAAGTAAAGAAGAGCAAGAGGTTGAAAAAACTAAAAATGCGCATGATGAACAATTTAATTTTAGCAAAAAATCTGACCATGATAAAGAATCCATTTTGTCTGAACTAATTAATAACGAGTTAGATAATGAAGATGTTGATACTGAGGAAGAGAATTTAAAACTTGTAAAAGAATCAGTTATTAAATCGGAAAATGAGCAAATTGAAGATGATGAAGAAGACGAAATTATTGAAATAAACCAGATTATAGAGCCTAAAAAAGATTCGAAAATTAAGAGCGAAAATGATAATTTTCTTACTGAAAAAAGAAAGTCATTTAGCGAGCAATTTCCTGATTTAGAGAAATTTATAGGTGAAAATATAATAAATAAAATTGGTATAATCATAACAGTTATTGGCATTATCTTCTCGGTTAAGTACGCAATTGATAATGAGTATATTAATGAATTTGGACGTGTTATGATAGGTATTGCTGCTGGAGGTTTATTAATTGGAATTGCACACCGCTTACGAATAAAATATTCAGCATTTAGTTCAGTGCTTGTAGGAGGTGGTTTAGCTACACTTTATTTTACAATTGGTTTGGCATTTCAAGAATATCATATTTTTAGTCAAACAATTGCATTTGTAATTATGCTTGTTATAACAATTTTTGCTGTTTTACTTTCTATTTTATACGACAGACAAGAGCTTGCTGTTCTGGCTATCATTGGCGGTTTTGCTACACCATTAGCCGTTAGTACTGGAGCTGGTAATTACAAAATTTTATTTACTTATCTGGCATTACTTAATGTAGGAATGTTAGCGTTAGCATACTTTAAAAAGTGGCGTATTGTTAATATTGTTTCTTATTTTTTTACTGTATTTCTTTTTTCAGCATGGTTAGTGGATGCTGTAAATAAGGACAAATTACCATTAAAAGGCTCATTCTTTTTTGCCAGTATATTTTATTTTATCTTTTTCTTTCAAAATATTATTTACAATTTGAAAGAGAGCAAAAAATTCCAAGCTTGGGAATTTTTTATTTTATTGAGTAATTCTTTTGCTTATTTTGGCGCAGGATTGTATATTTTGCACAATGCTGCACCCGAATTTAAAGGTTTATTTACGGCACTTGTAGCCATTTTTAACTTTATTTTTGCTTTTAGTTTATACCTAAAATCCGATATTGATAGAAATTTAGTTTATTTATTGATTGGTTTGGTACTTTCATTTGTGAGTTTAATTGCACCTATTCAGTTGGAAGGCAATTATATAACTCTATTTTGGTCGGCAGAAGCGGTTATTTTATTATGGATGTGGCAAAAAACTGAAATTCAATTAATTAAATTAGCTTCGGTTTTGGTGATAGCTGTAATGCTTTTTAGTCTTTTTATGGATTGGGAGAAAATCTACTATGGATTTGAAAATAAGCATATTATGCAAATAATTATAAACAAAGGATTTTTAACAGGTCTATCAGTTCTTACATCTTTACTTTTATCTATTTATCTTTTATCAAAAGAAAATTCGGAGTTTTTGTTTCCAAATTTTCTTTTAAAATATTATTCATCAGGTTTGATAACTATTTTTATATCTGTGCTTTATCTTGTTTTATTTTTTGAAATTTCTTATCATTTGAAATTAAATTTTGAAGATTTCAATCAGATGAATATTATTTTGAATTCATATAATACGGCATTTCTTTTAGTTTTAGTTGCTTGGCTAACTACACGCAAAGCTCAAATATACAATACATTAGCTTTAATTTTCGGTTTTATTGCTATTTTAATTTATGCTTTGTATTCACTTCCTGTTTTTGCTAATTTACGTAATGCTCAGATTGAAAACAGATTAGTTGAGTTTAGCCCCCTTGTTTTTCACTATATTTCGTTGGCTCTTGTTTTAGTTTTAATTGGATTTAATTCTATTAATTTTAAAAGAGCGAACTTATCAAATGAAAAATTATTTTTTGCAAATATTTGGTTTTCTGTATTTTATGTATTAACGATTTTGAGTGTAGAAATTGACAATATTATTCTTTTTACTTTTTACGACCACTCGAGTCTGCAAATTTTAGAAGGAAATACGGAGATATTATACTGGCAAATAGATACTTATAGAACCGATATATTGAGCCAATCGCATAAGATTGCTTTTCCTGTGCTTTGGGGCGTAAGTTCATTTATTTTGATGGTTGTTGGTTTGCGAAAAGACAATAGAGTTTTACGAATTATTTCACTTGTAGTTTTCTTCGTTACTATATTGAAACTCTTTATTATAGATGTTTGGGATATGGCAGAAGGCGGAAGAATTTTAGCTTTTGTTTTATTGGGTGTATTGCTTTTGATAATTTCTTTTATGTATCAAAAATTGAAATTCTTAATTCTTGATGATGAAAATAAAAATGAAAAGCAAAAATCATAGAGAATTAAATTTGTCAAAATACTTTTATAAAAAAAAACGAATTAAGCCAATTCGTTTTTTTTTATTTTAGGAATGAAAATTTCTTCTGTTTTTTTAATAAATGTATTACTTTTGTAGCAGATTTTTTATCAAAATTTAGTTTATTGAAAAGGAACTAAAATTATTTATATTTTTGTTTTACCAAAGCTAAAATTATTTGAAATAAAAAAAGTTAGTACATAAAAGTAGCTAAAAAGGCATTTTATGATAAATATTCTATTTCAAATAACTATAAAATTGTTCTTTTGTAGAAATTCTAACATATAAAAATTATTCTCTTTATTTGAATTTTAAATTAAAAATATCACAAAAATTCAGTTTAAGAGCAAAAAAATAAACAAAATGAAAATTTCAATAGTTGGAACCGGATATGTAGGTTTAGTAAGCGGTACATGCTTTGCCGAAACAGGCTTAAATGTAACTTGTGTGGACATCGACAAGATAAAAATTGACAAATTGAATCAAGGAATTATTCCTATTTATGAGCCCGGTTTAAAAGAAATGTTGGACAGAAACGTAAAAAAAGACCATTTGCATTTTACTACCGACATAAAAGAAAGTTTGGTAGATGCTGAAAGTGTTTTTATTGCAGTAGGAACTCCGCCTGATGAAGATGGAAGTGCCGATTTAAAATACGTTTTGGGAGTTGCTCGCGAAATAGGTATGTATATGACTGATTATTTGGTAGTTGTAACAAAAAGCACAGTGCCTATCGGAACAGCTAAAAAAGTAAAAGCAGCTGTACAACAAGAACTTGATAAACGTGGCGTTTCTATTTCGTTTGATGTTGCTTCTAATCCCGAATTTTTGAAAGAAGGCGATGCCATCAACGATTTTTTAAAGCCAGATAGAATTGTAATTGGAACAGAGTCAGAAAGAGCCGAAAAATTGATGGCTAAACTTTACCGTCCTTTTTTATTAAATAATCACCCGATTATTTTTATGGATATTCCTTCGGCTGAGCTTACAAAATACGCTGCAAACTCTATGTTAGCTACTAAAATAAGCTTCATGAATGACATTGCAAACTTATGTGAAATAGTAGGTGCAGATGTAAATAAAGTACGCAAAGGCATTGGTAGTGATACTCGAATTGGCAAAAAATTCATCTATCCCGGAGCTGGTTACGGAGGTTCATGTTTTCCTAAAGACGTGAAAGCACTAATAAAAACTGCCGATGAAAACAATTATTCGCTTAGAATTTTAAAAGCAGTAGAAGAAGTAAATGAATTGCAAAAGTCAGTTGTTTTCAATAAAATTTACGAGCATTTTAATGGAAATTTAGCTGGCAAAACATTTGCTATGTGGGGACTTTCATTTAAACCTCTAACAGACGATATGCGCGAAGCTCCTGCACTGATTATCATCGACAAATTATTAAAACATGGTGCAAAGGTAAAGGCTTATGACCCAGCAGCTATGGAAGAATGCGAACGAAAAATTGGTAGTATTATTGAATACGGAAACGACAAAGAAGATGTTCTAATAGATGCCGATGCTTTAATTGTGATAACTGAATGGAATGAGTTTAGAATGCCAAATTTTAAAGTAATTTCTAGATTATTGAAAAATAATCTGATATTTGATGGTCGAAATATTTACGAGCCTACTGAAATGATAGAAAATGGATTTACTTATTACAGCATTGGACGAAATGTAATAAAATAAATTTAAGTAATTTGGTAGTTCGATTGCAAAAAAAGTAATCGAACTACTTTTTTTTTAGTAATGTTGTATATTCTTTAAAATAAATAGTAAAAAAACAAAATGAAAAGAATTTTAGTTACCGGTGGTGCCGGATTTGTAGGTTCGCATCTTTGCGAAAGACTTCTAAATGAGGGAAATGAAGTAATTTGTTTGGATAATTATTTCACCGGTGAAAAACGCAATATTGCGCACTTATTGGATAATCCATATTTTGAATTGGTGCGCCACGATGTAACTATGCCCTATTTTGCCGAAGTTGATGAGATATACAATTTAGCTTGCCCTGCTTCACCCATTCATTATCAATTTAATGCCATAAAAACTATTAAAACCTCAGTAATGGGAGCTATAAATATGCTCGGTTTAGCCAAACGAACCAAAGCTAAAATATTGCAAGCTTCTACTAGTGAAGTATATGGCGACCCAAAAGTACACCCACAAAAAGAAGATTATTGGGGACATGTAAATCCTATTGGCATTCGTTCATGCTACGATGAAGGCAAACGTTGTGCCGAAACACTTTTTAATGATTATCACCGACAAAATGGAGTTGATATTAAAATAATCCGTATTTTTAATACTTACGGTCCTCGAATGCACCCAAACGATGGACGTGTAGTTTCTAATTTCATTATTCAAGCCTTAAATGGCGAAGATATAACGGTTTACGGCGATGGCTCGCAAACAAGAAGTTTTCAATACGTGGACGATTTAGTGGAAGCAATGGTACGAATGATGGCAACTGAAAATTTTACAGGTCCTGTAAATACTGGTAATCCAAATGAATTTACTATCTTGGAACTTGCTCAAAAAGTTATTAAATTGACTGGTTCTACTTCAAAAATTATTTACAAACCATTGCCTTCCGACGACCCAACCCAACGCCAGCCTGATATTACACTAGCTAAAGAAAAATTAGGAGGTTGGGAGCCCAAAATACAATTAGAAGAAGGTTTAATTAAAACAATTGAATATTTTAAAAATTTCAAATAAAAGTAAAGCCGTAAAATCAATAAAATTCAGTTTTTACCGGTTTACTTTTATTTTGCAAGATTAAAATTTGTAGAAAACAATATTCTACGTATTTTTACAGTACTTTTTGATATTAAATTAACTCAATTATTATTTAAAATTATATAAATATGAAAGGAATCATTCTGGCAGGTGGCTCAGGAACTCGCTTATATCCCGTTACAAAAAGCATTTCAAAACAAATCATACCGGTTTATGATAAACCAATGATTTACTATCCCTTATCAGTTTTAATGCTTGCCGGAATAAGAGAAATTTTAATAATATCAACCCCAATTGATATTCATTTGTATGAAGATTTACTAGGAGATGGCAGCCAATTAGGGATAAAACTAGAATATGCTATTCAGCCTTCACCCGATGGATTGGCACAAGCCTTTATAATTGGTGAGCAATTCATTGGAAATGATAATGTTTGCTTAGTTTTAGGCGATAATATTTTTCATGGTTATGGTTTCTCCGGATTACTCAATGAAGCTGCAAAGCTGCAATCGGGAGCATTGGTTTTTGGTTATTATGTAAGCGATGCATCACGTTATGGAGTGGTTGAATTTGACGAAAACCAACAAGCAATTAGTTTAGAAGAAAAACCCAAAGTTCCAAAATCAAATTATGCGGTTACAGGTTTGTATTTCTATGGAAATGACGTAGTTAGCAAAGCTAAAGGCTTAAAACCTTCAGCAAGAGGCGAACTTGAAATCACCGATTTGAATCGCTTGTATTTGAATGAAAATCGTCTGCAAGTTAAGCTTTTAGGCAGAGGAATGGCTTGGCTCGACACCGGAACGCACGATAGTTTGCTCGAAGCTTCAAATTATATTGCTACTATTGAAAACCGACAAGGATTAAAAGTTGCTTGTTTAGAGGAGATTGCATATTCACGGAAATATATTTCTAGGGAAAAGTTGCTAGTTTTATCCGAAGCACTAAAAAATAATCAATATGGCGAGTATTTAAAAAGTATTGCTGACGGTAAAATCAAAACCATAGATTATTAATAAATTGAAGAATAGTTAAAATATTTAAAATGAATATATTAAAGACAGAAATTGCAGATTTATTCATTCTCAAACCCCGAGTTTTTTCTGACGAAAGAGGTTATTTTTTCGAAAGCTTTAACGAAGCAAAATTTATTGAGAATGGACTGAAATATAATTTTATACAAGACAATCAAGCACTCTCGCAATATGGCGTAATACGTGGTTTGCACTTTCAAAAAGGCGAATTTGCACAAGCGAAATTGGTGCGGGTTTTGTCTGGGAAAATTATTGATGTTGCCCTCGATTTAAGAAAAAATTCAAGTACTTTTGGGAAGTTTTTTTCTATTGAACTTTCTGATGAAAATAAATTGCAGTTACTCATTCCTAGAGGTTTTGCTCATGGATATTCTGTTATTTCGTCACAAGCCGTGGTGCTTTATAAATGCGACAATATTTATATGCCTTCTGCCGACGGAGGAATTATTTTTGATGATAAAGAATTAAATATTGATTGGAAAATAGCAGAAGTCGATAGAATTGTTTCGCAAAAGGACAAAATGAATCCAACTTTTAGCCAATATAAGTTAGAAAATTAATAATTTCATGTTCTTTATAAAAATACTATTTTTTAAAAGTTATTTAGTATTTTAACTAAGTTAATGTGATTTCTTTTTTTTAAATTTTGAATTATAAAAAATAATAATAGAAATTGATAATGAATATATTAGTAACAGGAGCTAATGGACAATTAGGAAGCGAAATAAAGTTAATTTCTAAAAAATATACCGAATTTAATTTTATATTTACAGACATTCATGAATTGGATTTAACATCAAGCTCAAAAATTGAAGCTTTTTTTTCTGAAAATTCTATTGATTTAATAATCAATTGTGCAGCATATACTTCAGTCGATTTGGCTGAAACAGAAAAAGAATTGGCTGAATTGATAAATGTTGAAGCCATTCGTTTTTTAGCTAATATTGCTACTACAAAGAAAATCAAAGTAATACATATTTCTACTGACTATGTATTTGATGGAACGCATTATCGACCTTACAAAGAAGACGAAATGACGAGCCCAAATTCCGTTTATGGGCGCACCAAATTGCAGGGCGAACAAGCGTTAAAAAATAGCGGAGCTGATTACATTATCATTCGTACTTCTTGGCTTTATTCAGCTTTTGGGAACAATTTTGTAAAAACAATCCTCCGTCTTTCGAGCGAAAGAAACGATTTAAATGTAGTTGCCGACCAAATTGGAACCCCTACTTATGCTGCCGATTTAGCGGAAGTGTTGTTAAAAATAGCCAGCAATTACAACAAAACCGGCGTATTTAAAAAAGACATTTATCATTATTCAAATCAAGGAGTTTGCAGTTGGTACGATTTTGCTACCGAAATTGTAGAACTTTCTAATAATAATTGCAAAATTAATGCAATTGAAACACATCGCTATCCTACGCCAGCTAAACGCCCTTTTTTCAGCGTTTTATGTAAAGATAAGATAAAGAAAACTTTTGATATTGAAATTCCTCACTGGAAAAGTAGTTTAAAAAAATGTATTTTGTTATTAAAAACAAACTAAAAAAATAAGACAAATGATTAAAACTTTTTTAGGAAAAGCATTTTTTTTGCTTACCGATTGGAAAATTACAGGGCATGTGCCGCAAGATAAAAAATACGTTGTTTTGCAAGCACCGCATACAAGCAATTGGGATTTTTTTATTGGAAAAATGTTTAATTTTGTGGTAAAAATGAATCCAAAAATTTTTGTAAAAAAGGAACTTTTTGTGTTTCCTATTGGTATTTTTACACGTATGTTGGGTGGAATTCCCGTAGATAGAAGCAGAAAAACTTCATTAGTAGAAGATACTGTTGAAATATTTAAAAACGCCGAAACTTTTTCTTTGGCAATAACTCCCGAAGGTTCGCGCTCGCGCAGGGAAATTTGGAAAAAAGGCTTTCATCACATTGCTACTCAAGCAAATGTGCCTGTTTATTTGGGGTATATTGACTACAAACTCAAGGAAGTAGGCGTTGAAGAAGATCCTTTGAAAATGACTGGCGATGCTGATGTGGATATAATTGAGCTAAAGCGCAGATATTCAAAGTATCATGCAAAACACCCAGAAGATTTTGGTTATTAAATAAAAGCTGAAAATGAAAGTTACAAGCATTCAAACGGATTTAATTTGGGAAGATATTTCGGCAAATTTGAAACATTTTGACCAGAAAATTGAAGAAATAGGTGAGCCTACGGATTTACTCATTTTACCCGAAATGTTTTCTACCGGATTTACGCCCAATGCAGCTAAAGTTGCTGAAGATTTTTCCGGCTTAGCTTTCAGTTGGCTGAAATCAAAGGCTAAAGAAAAAAAAATAGGCATTATAGCAAGCTTTATTTTTAACGATAACGGAATTTTCAAAAACCGCTTATTTTTTGTAATGCCCAATGGAGAGTTTTCATTTTACGATAAAAGACATTTGTTTGGAACTACTGAAAAAGAATCACTTACAGCCGGAAATGAGCGAATAATTGTTCAATATAAAGGTTGGCGCATTTTGCCGCTTATCTGTTACGATTTGCGGTTTCCGGTATGGGCACGCAATAAAAACGATTACGACCTTTTGATTTTTATTGCCAATTGGCCTGACAAGCGAATTGCGCATTGGCAAACTCTTTTAAAAGCCCGAGCGATTGAAAATCAGTCTTTTACAATTGGATTAAACCGCATTGGAGTTGATGGAAATGGCTTTAGTTACAACGGAATGTCGATGTTTGTATCGCCAAAAGGTGAAGAAATTGGACAAATAAAACAAGCACAGCATTTTATTCAAACTCTTTCGCTCGATAAAAATGAGCAGGATAATTATAGGAAATTTTTCAATGTACTTTCCGATGCCGACCAATTTACAATTTTGTAACAAATTCAAAATATTTACAACAGAAATAAGCGACTTTTTTCACAAAAAAGTCGCTTATTTTTAATTTTATTCACGATAAAACTTTATGTCTTTTATTTAATTCAGATTTTTCTCGTCAATGATAGCTTTAGCCATTTTTAGAATCGTATCATCATCAAGCACAACTATACCGCCGTCAGGACCTTGTTCTATATGAACTCCAACCGCTGTTCCGTCTTTGTAATTACAGCCACCGAAATAATTTCTAACCGTTTCCGCCGTCAGATTTAGTTCGGCTGCAATTTTTTTTATGCTTCCTGATGGAAGACTGTCTTTGATTTTTCTAAGTTCATTAAAAGTTATTGTCATAGCCATATTTTTTAGTTTTTAGTTAAACTTGCCTTGCACGTTTAACTGGTTTTTTAATTAGTCCATAATTTTTTGAATCTTTGTTTAAGTTTGCTACAAATATAAATTTGTTTTTTTTAATAACCTAATATTAATTCAACTTTTTTTTGATTTTTTGATTTTTTTTTTAAGTAACTTTTTAAAATAATCAACAAACAGCAAATTGCTGATAATTAAAACATTAACATTTGGCTCTTTTTATCTTAAAATTGACATTTTTAGACTTATTTTAAAGTTAGCCAAAAAAGTATAAAATTTTGAATACATTGTTGTTTTTTATGTCTTTAAATCTTTAATTTTATGTTAAACAATGGTTAAATCATTTTAATAGAAATCGATGGTAATAGAAAATAGTTTTATCTTTTTTAGTATTAAAAAAAAGTTATTTTCAAGCTAAGCTTGATAAAATGAAAATTTACGTTTTAACGTTGTCTCGAATAAAAAATACGTTGGTTACCTTTTCTTTTCAATTTCAAAATTATTTAATATTCAATGTTTTAGTCAAAAAAATCCATTAATTTTTCTTTGTCAAAATCTTTAAAAGGATTGTTAGAATTGATAAAAACTTCAGCTAAACTTGCCTTTTCTTCTTGCAGCTTTCTAATTTTATGTTCTATTGTTTTATTGCTTATAAAACGGTAAACAAATACATTTTTATCTTGTCCAATGCGATGAGCACGGTTAATTGCTTGAAGTTCAACTGCTGGATTCCACCAAGGGTCGAGAATAAACACATAATCGGCAGAAGTAAGATTTAATCCAACACCACCGGCTTTTATCGAAATCAAAAATAACTTGGTTTCTTTGTCGTTTTGAAAATTATCGATTGCAATCTGTCGCTTTTCTTTGCTCATTTTGCCAGTTAAAATTGAATATTTCCAGTTGTTTTCCTTAAAATACCCTTCAAAAAGGCTTAAATGCTTCACAAACGATGAAAATATAAGTACATTATGGTTTTCAGAGATTAACGTTTTTAATTTATTTTTAACAACATCAAATTTGCCTGAATCAAACAATTTTTCTTCGTCGGCTAAAATAGGGTGATTTGCAATTTGCCTCAAACGGGTAAGCCCTTGAATTGCTAAAAACGAGGCGTTACTAATACCTTCACGTTCAATGTTTTGTAAAATCTGATTTCGTACTTTCGATTTTTCTTCTTCGTAAAAACTTGCTTGCTCTTCAAACATATCGCAATACAAAATTTGTTCGGTTACCGGAGGTAAATCTTTGGCTACCAGCTCTTTTGTACGGCGCATAATGAAAGGCTTGATTAGTATTTGCAATTTTTGTTGTCGTTCTAAATCTTGTTCTTTTTCTATTGGTTTTACATATTCTTTCATAAAAAAATTGTAAGAACCTAATAATCCATTATTTACAAAATTCATTTGCGACCAAAGGTCAGTTAATGAGTTTTCGATGGGAGTTCCTGTCAAAACCAATTTATAACTCGAATTTAATTCCAATAACGCTTTGTAAACTTTTGATTGTGAATTTTTTACATATTGACTTTCATCAAGAATTATGTAATGAAATTGGTAATTTCTTAGCATTTCAAACTCGTTGCGAACGATGCCATAGCTCGCAAGTATAATGTGGTAATTATCAAAAACTTCTACTGTTTTGCTACGCCCGTTACCTACAAATTTTAAAATTTTGAGTTTCGGATTGAATTTTTCAAATTCTTTTTCCCAGTTGATAATCAGCGAAACAGGCATTACAATTAAGCTTGCTTTTGTTTTTGAAGTTTTCGTATCAATAGGAGCATTTGTTTGAAATAGCGAAAGTTGTCCATTTTTATTGGGTATTTCCAGATTTATCGAACTTTCATTGTAAATTTTTGAAAGTAACGTAATGGTTTGCAATGTTTTACCAAGTCCCATATCGTCGGCTAGGCAACCTCCAAAATTATTTTCTTGCAACAAGTTCATCCAAAAAAAGCCTTCTTTTTGATACGAACGCAATTCAGCATTTATAGCTGACGGAATATCTATTTTTTCGGGTAAATTGAAATTTGCTAATTCTTTGAGAGAAGTTAATATATTTTTATCAGTTTCTAAAATTCGTTCTCTAATTAAATTGAAGTGAAATGCTTTTAATTGAATGAGTTTTTCTCTGGAATTGACAAACAACATCATATCTGCATACTTTGCAAACCATTCGAGCGGCAAAATGAAAACTTTTCCGTTGGGTAGCTTAAATTCTCTATTTCCATGCAAAATATGCTTTTTAAATTTATAAAAAGGAATTTCAAATTCGTCGAATTCAATCACTGCATACAAATCAAACCAGTCTTTTTCTATATTTTGTAGTTTAATGTTTAGATTAAATTTACCTAAGTAAAATTGCTCTAAATCAAGGTTTTGTTCAATAATAAAACCTGCTTTCAAAATTGCCTCAGTATTTGCATTTAACCAGTTGATAAGTTCGTAATTATGAAAGTCAATATCGGTTGAAAAAATGCTAGGACAGTAGTTTCCAAACGAGTCAATTTCTAAGCCTAATTGACTTATTGCTAATAATTTATCATTTTCCCAATCGATATCGTGCGAAAGCTTTTCAAAATAAAAACTGGTTTCTCTTTCAATAAAATACACTAAATCTTTCGCTTTGTAATTAGGAAAAAAAGACCTATCACCATAATGAAATTGAAGCACCAAAACCAGCTTATTATTCATATTTTTTTGTAAGGTCAAACTAGCTTTTTTTGCCGGATTTAATTGTTTAATTTCAAAGCCAGAAGTATTCACTCTATATTTTTTGATTGCCGGTTGAGCAAAAACTTCGAACCACTTTTTTTCAGCTCGTTGCTCAATTGGAATAAATTGTTTTATAAAAAAAGGCTGAAGTTTTTTTCCGTCAATATCGTCAAAATAAAATAATTGCTTATCTAAAATTAGGCGACAAGGTTCATTGGATATAATAATTCCAAATTTTCCATACAAAGAAATATCATTTCCTTGGTGAAAAATTGATAAATGATACCTTGTTTTATCTTTTCCTCTATTGATGTTGAACACTGTTTCGGCAGCTTGATTTTCAATTTTTATTTCGTCAGAAAGATATACATTGGCTAAATTATCTACTTTATGAAAGAGTCTTATTTCCGAATTTCGCAGAATATCAATTATTTGCACTATTCTACGCTCTACATACGGGCGTATGTGCGAATCAAACATTTCTTTGTCGCTGCTTTTGTAAAATTCATTTGGACTTGAGACGTTTTTTTTATTTTTCGAAAATTTGCGCATCAAATTCACATCGCTGTATTCTTCAATTAATCGAACCAATTTAATTTCTTCTGGCGAAAAATTGGAAGCGTAAGCTTTTGTATGAGCAATAGTTACACTTTCTTGAATTACATAATAATCACGTTGGGGTTGCGATTTTATTTTATAAGCTACTGGCACATAACCTATATTAAAGTGCTCTCTAATTGCTATGATAAACTCTTCCATTTGAGTAGTTTTAAAATTAAATAAAGTCGTATTTTTTTATCGAATAAATACAAATTCATTTTCGTTTGACATGGCTTGGTTAAAAGTGTACGATTCTACATCAAACGCTTTCAAATCATTTGGATTTGTGAGCTCGTTTTGAATAATAAATCGGGTCATTAAACCACGTGCTTTTTTTGCTAAAACAGCTATGGTTTGATAGTTTCCGTTTTTTTCTTCTTTAAAAATAGGTGTTATTATTTTAGTTTTAATACCACTGGTTTTAACGGATTTAAAATATTCATTAGATGCTAAATTGATGAGTGTTTTTTTGTTTAATTCGAGCAAAGTACTATTAAGTTTTTCGGTAATTTTATTTCCCCAAAATTGGTACAAATTATCGCCCATTTTTGTTTGTAATTTTGTACCCATTTCCAAACGGTAAGCTTGAATTAAATCCAAAGGTCGCAACAATCCGTACAAACCCGAAAGTATCCGCAAATAATTTTGCGAACGTTCTAATTCATTGGTTGTTAGCGAGTCTACATCAATTCCTCTAAAAACTTCACCTCTAAAAGCAACTAGAGCTTGCTTTGCATTTTCGGGGGTGAAATTTTTTTGCCAAGCTCTATTGCGCATAAAATTAAGTTCAGCTAAATTGTTGCTTATTCCCATCAATTCAGATAAATTTTCAGGTGTTTTTCTTCGCAATTCTTTTATCAAGATTTCAGAATCTTTCAAAAAATCAGGAATTGTGAATTGCGATGTTGCACTTTGTGCATTCAAATCTAATGTTTTAGCCGGAGAAATTACGATTAGCATTTTTTATATTTTTTGTATTAAAAAAAATTACATGTTCTGTTATTTGTTCAAAATACTTCTCAAAGCATAAAAACAAATTAAAACCTCTTAAATTAAAAAAAGTTTTTCATTTTTTATTTTGAAAATAACAAACCACAAAACTAGTTATTTCTTACTAAAATTTAGTTTTTTTTTATTTTTTTTAATAAAATACTTTTTATCCTATCGAAAATTATTATTTTTACACTCTTTAAAATATTTTATATTAGAACGAAATAAGTACATTTGAAATAGCACAATAGCTATATATCTAAGTTTGTATAAACAAAATTTGAATACCATAAAGCAATGTTTTATAGATTTTTTTTTCGAAATTTACTTTTTTTATTGGTACAATTATTCATTTTAGTTGGTTTTTCAACAACTTCTTTTGCACAGGGCGTAGAAGAGGAAAAAAAATTTAGACAAATTGATAGTCTTTCTATGCTTTTTGCAAAAGCACCAACCGATAAAAAGAAAATTACTTATTTATTGCAACTAGCTGAATTACATAGCGAAACTGATACAATAAAGGCAAAAAATTACTTGAAAAAAGCAAAAACATTAGCAGATTCGATACAGCAAAATTCTTATTATGCATTGTATTACAACCAAATAGGAATTTATTATCGCCTTCAAAAGCAATATTTAAAATCAAAAAAATTCTACGACAAAGCGATGGATTTGGCACTTAAAGCCAAAAATGACACTATTTTGGCAGGCGTATATTTTGAAATGGGGCGTTATTTTATTTTGCAAAAAGAAATTGATGCCTCTATCGAAATGCATAAGAAGGCATTAGAAATTAGAATAAAATATAAAAATCGAAAAAAAATTGGCGAAAGTTACAATGCGGTAGGATTAATGTATCTGAAGAAAAATGACTACGTTTCTGCCCAACCTTATCATATAGAATCATTGAAGATTAAGCAAGAATTGGTAGATAAGGAAGGAATTGGAATGGAATACAATAATCTTGGAACGATATACATGAAGTTGAATAATTTTCCTATTGCACTGGATTATTTTAGAAAGAGTATAGAAGTTTCTAAGGAATTGAAAAAAATTGATCAACAAGTGAGAGTTGTCGGAAATATTGCTGGAATTTATAGATACAATGGCGAAAATGAGAAAGCCTTAGAGTACTATCAAGAAGCGTTGGAGCTAGCTAAAGAGGAAGGTGATGATAAACTTATAAGAGATGCTTATTTGAATTTAGGTATTTCCCATAAAGATTTAGGAAATTACAAAAAGGCATCGGAGTATTTTGAAAAAACATTGAAAATGACCGATATAAAGGTTAAAAACAATAGCCTTTCTTTGGTTTATCGCAACATTGGCGATATTTATTATTTGCAAAAAAATTACACACAGGCTTCGCCTTATTATAAAAAAGCGTTGGAAATAGTAGAAATTGGTGGTACTTCCGATTTTATAGCTTTTACGCATTACTGTATTGCAAAGCTTTATTTTGATGCAAATAAATTGCAAAGTGCAAAAAAAGAAGCAAATATAAGTATTGAGTTGTCGCGTAAATTTGGATTTCACGTTTTTGAAAAAAATGGAATTGCTATTTTAGCACAAATTGAGTTTGCCAATAAAAATTATAAAGAAGCTTTTAAGCTATTGTCGAGAGCTGAAGAAATGAAAGATTCGATAAATAGAGAGCAGAAACACAAGGAATTAGCAGATTCGAGAGCTATATTTGAATCGGACAAGAATAAGGAAAAAGCTGAAATATTAGCTGCCAAAGATAGAGAAAATACTATAAAGTTAGAGGTTGCAGCAACTAAAAGTAAATTACAAAATTGGATTATGGGTTTTATTCTTGTAACCATTGTAGGCTTGGGAATTTTTATTATTGTAATTACAAAGAAAAATAAAGTAGTAAAAAAATCACAAATAGAGCTGGCTGCAAAAAATATTGAAATTCAAAGCAAAAAAGAAGCATTAGAAAAAACACTTTCTGAGCTTAAAATAGCTCAAAACCAATTGATTGAATCAGAAAAAATGGCATCTTTGGGTAACCTGGTAGCTGGAGTTGCGCACGAAATGAACACACCTATTGGAATTGGTGTGCAAGCAAATTCTGGAATTTTGAATCGTACTATCCAGATTATCAGCGATATAAAAACTCAAAATATTAGCAAATTGAATATGCTCAAATACATAGAACATACCTACGAATCGAGCAAATTAGCTCTTTCAAATCTGCAAAGAACTGCCGAATTAATTAAAAGTTTCAAACTAGTTTCGGTCGATCAATCGGTTGAAAATGTTAGGAAATTTAAAATATTGGAGTATTTTAATGAAGTACTAATCAGCTTTAGTTCAACACTCAAAAAGCAAAATATTGAAGTTGAAATTGACTGCAACAAAGATTTAGAAATTAAAAGTTACCCGGGCGCATTTGCACAAATACTTACAAATTTAGTAATCAATGCATTAAACCACGGATTTAAAGACAAAACTGACGGAAAAATACATATAACTGTTAAAAAAGAAGGCGAAACTTTTTTTATGACTTTTAGTGATACCGGAAAAGGAATGACTCCCGAGGTTTGTACTAAAATTTTTGACCCATTTTTTACCACCAACAAACAAACTGGAACCGGCTTAGGCTTGCACATTACGTACAATCTTATAACTCAAAAACTTAAAGGAAATATTTCATGCGAATCTGAAGTTAATATTGGCTCTACATTTCATATTACATTTCATGAATTTGCTGCTTAAAAAGTTGCGAATCAAGCTTATATATTAATTTTACTAAGTACTTAATATTTATTTGATTACAGAAATATTTTCTTTGAGTAAAATAGTAGTAATGAATATTTATTAAGGCAAAAAATTATAATTAAAAAAACTAACATTATCCAAAAACTTGAGCAAATACGTAGAAATATTACAAAAATATTGGGGATATTCTGCTTTTCGTCCTCTACAAGAAGACATTATACGTTCGGTAGATGAGCAAAAAAAAGATACGCTCGGACTTTTGCCCACTGGAGGTGGAAAATCCATCATTTTTCAAGTGCCAGCATTAGCGCGCGAAGGCATTTGTTTGGTAGTTACTCCGCTTATTGCTTTGATGAAAGATCAGGTAGAAAACCTTAAAAAACAAGGAATTAAAGCAGTTGCTATTTACTCCGGATTGAGCAAAAACGAAATAGATACGGCTTTGGATAATTGCATCTACGGAAAAATTAAATTTTTGTATCTTTCTCCTGAAAGAATTGCTACCGAAATATTTATAACTAGAGTAAAAAAAATGAAGGTAAATTTAATTGCCATTGACGAATCGCATTGCATTTCGCAATGGGGTTACGATTTTCGACCTTCATACTTGAAAATTAACCAATTAAGAGAACTTTTACCGAACGTACCATTTTTGGCGCTCACTGCAACTGCAACACCCGAAGTCGTGGACGATATTCAAAACAAATTGGGTTTTAAACAAAAAAATGTTTTTAAGAAAAGTTTTGAACGCAAGAACTTAATTTATATCGTTAGAAAAGTTGAAGACAAAATGAAATATTTACTTCAAATTGTTACAAAAGAAAATTCGAGTGGAGTAATTTATGTTCGAAGCAGAAAAAAAACGTTTGAGATAGCACAATTTTTGAGAAAAAATCAAATTTCAGCAGATTATTTTCATGCCGGACTCACAAATGACCAAAAAGATGCAAAACAAGAAGCTTGGAAGAAGGGATATACCAAAGTAATAGTCTCAACCAATGCATTTGGTATGGGAATTGACAAATCCGATGTCCGTTTTGTGGTTCATATTGACCTTCCAGACTCTCTCGAAGCCTATTTTCAAGAAGCTGGGCGTGCAGGACGCGACGAAAAAATTGCTTACGCTGTTTTGCTTTACAACGAAACCGACAAGCAAAACTTGCTGCGCAATTTTACAACTTCTTTTCCTTCGAGAGAAACTATAAAAGCTGTATATCAGGCTATTTGCAATTTTTATCAACTGCCGATTGGAACAGGAAAAGGCATGAGCAACGATTTCAAGCTCGAAGAATTTGCTGGAAATTACCATTTTAATTACATCACAATTCTTACAAGTCTTAAATTTTTACAACATGAAGGATATCTCGAACTTACAGAAGAAATTAACAATCCATCAAAGATAAAATTTATCGTAGATAGAAATGATTTGTACAATTTTCAAGTTTCGAGTCCCAAATTCGATGCTTTTATCAAATTGATTTTGAGAACTTATGAGGGTGTTTTTTCTGAGTATGTTAAAATTGACGAGCAAACACTTGCCAAAAATGCGCAAGCCACAAGAGATTTGGTTTACAGCTATTTAGTTAAACTTGGCAATTTAAATATCATCAACTACATTCCTCAGAAAAAAGTACCGCAACTTATTTTTATCGAAGAGCGTTTAGACGAAAAAGCCCTTATTATTTCGCACGAATACTATGAGGAGCGAAAACTTCGTTATCAGAAAAAAATTGAAGCCGTTTTAAATTATGCCAACAGCGATGTGTGCAGGAGTAAAATACTTTTGGAGTATTTTGGTCAAAAAAATGCTCCCGAATGTGGAAATTGCGATGTGTGCAGAAAAAAAAATGAAACAGGCTTAGGACGTTTCGAGTTTAATAGAATCAAAACTGAAATACTTGAATTTATAGGCGATTCTGCTTTTATAATAGATGAAATCGTTAGAAAGCTCAGTTTTGAAGAAGAAAAGATAATAAAAGTAGTGCAATTTCTTCTCGATAACGAGATTATTGCCTACAATAAACATGGAAAATTAGAAAAAATACAATAAATTGATTTTAAAATCAATTTTATATTCGATTTATTATAGGTTTTAAAAGGAAATACAGTCTAAAATGATTAAAATCGAAAATTTAATTAAAAAATTTTCTTCAAAAGAATTTGAAACTTTAGCTCTTAACAGCGTAAGTCTTGAGGTCAAATCTGGCGAATTTGTGGCAATAATGGGACCATCGGGTTGTGGAAAATCTACGCTTTTAAATATTATCGGAATGCTCGACAGTGCAACGGAAGGTCGTTATTTTTTTCAAAATCAAGCAGTTAATAAATTATCAGAGAGCAAATTAAGTAAATTAAGACGAGGAACAATCGGATTCATTTTTCAAAGTTTCAATTTAATAGACGAACTTACTATTTATGAAAATGTAGAATTACCTTTGCTTTACTTGAATTTATCTACCGAAGAGCGAGCCAATAGAGTAAATGAAGCTTTAATAGCTACAAAAATGCCACATCGTGCCAACTATTTTCCGCAGCAACTATCTGGTGGTCAGCAACAAAGAGTTGCAATAGCGCGAGCAGTAGTAAGCAAACCAAAGCTTATTTTAGCCGACGAGCCTACCGGAAATTTGGATTCAGCCAATGGCGAAGAAATAATGAATTTGCTTACTTCACTTAACGAAAGCGGAACCACTATTATTATGGTAACTCATTCAGCATCAGATGCTGACAAAGCAAATCGAATTGTTCACTTGCTCGACGGACATGTGATAAGTGAAAATTTTAAATAAATTGCTTCAGTTCAATCGTTTTAGGAACATATTTTGCATAGTTGTTTGTGTAGAGAACAAAGAAATTAAGTAACTGACTAAAATAAATTGATAGTTGTAAGTATTAATTACTTTAATATCAATTAGTTATTGGAATATTGTTTGAAGATAAATACATAAGTACTTATTGATTTAATAAAAATAAATTATGATAAAAAAATATGCCATTCTAGCTCTTTTTTTTAGCTTATCATTAAAAAATAATTTAGCACAAAATGTAATTATTAGAGGAAATGAGCCCAGTTATGCAGGCGATGTTTTTTCTTTTAAATATAATGTAGATTTGATTACCAACCTAGAAAAAGAATTAGCCCAGTGCAAAGTTTCTGAAAATGGCGATTTTAAAGTAAATTTTCAGGTAAACGAAATAGTTCAAGCATCTGTAATTGTGGGTGCATTCAAAGGACTTATTTTTTTAGAGCCAAACAAAGACTATGAAATAGTTTTACCTCCCAAAAGAGTAAAAACGGAAGCAGACAAAATAAATCCTTTTTTTAGAGAAGATGAATTTTTTATTGGAGTAAAAAACCAAACAAAAAAGGAACTAAATTATTTGATAGCCGATTATAATTTGCGGTACAATATTTACATGGATCAAAACTATATCCGTATTTTAAAATTAGGTTACAATTCAAATGTAGAAAAACAAATTGGTATTTTTGACAGTATTTATGCAGATATTAAGAATCCGTATTTTATTAAATACAAAGAATATAAACATGCTGCTCTTAGAAATTTGGCTTATGTAAGAAGCAATGAAGGAATGCAAACAAAGTTTTTTGGTAACAAATCAGTTGAATATCAAAACATTGCGTACATGAATTTATTTAACAATATTTTCTCAAACTTTCTTGCCTTGTATTCTAAAACTGAAAAAGGCAAAGAAATTCCGGTTGATATTTTAGACAAAAAAAGCCTTGCTACACTAAAAATGACAGTTAAAGATTGGGAAATTCTTCATTCCGATAGTCTTGTAGAGTTAGTTATATTAAAAGGACTTTACGATGGATTACTTGCTCGCACTTACCCGCAAGAAGTGGTTAAAGTACTGTTAGATAGTATGTTAGTGCATTCAAATGTAGAAGAAAGCAAGCTTATAGCTAAAAATATTTTAAATAGTTCTAACTTTTTGCTGCCAGAATTTCCCGCCCCTGATTTTCGATTGCTTGATGTAAATAAACGGGAAGTTAATTTAGAGAGTTTAGGTAAGCGATTTATTTATTTAACTTTCTGTAATTTAAAGTCTTACACATGCCAACAAGAATTAGAAATGCTTAAAATTTTTCACGAAAAATACGCCGAATATTTCGATATTATAACAGTTTCAGTTGATGAAAATTTCGAGGAAACAATAGAATATTTTAAGTCGCATAAATACGATTGGAAACTCTTATCCAATAGAGCTTATTCAAAAATTTTAAGCGATTATCAGATAAAAGCATATCCAACTTACTATCTAATAAGCCCTAACAAAATATTGAAATTATCTCCGGCACCCTCGCCAGGTAATGATTTTGAACAAAAATTTGGGGTCATTTGGCAAGCCTACAAAAATGAACAGCAACGAGAAGAATATCGAACCAACGATTAATATCCAATTTATTAGGATTTTTTAGAAAATATTAATCAAATATCTTAAAATTATTTTTTTTGAAAAAAATAAAACCGTAGCTTTGAAAAAAAACTTCTAAATATCTTTACTTTTTTCAAAAAAAAATAATTATGTCGCAGAAGAGCAATAAATCAACTAAAAAAAATACAATTTCGAAAAGAAATTCTCAAAAAAAGCATCATTTTAGCTCAAAACATTCAATATTAGTAATTTACATTGTACTTGTAGCTATTTTTATCTTTTTTTCATATTCATTTTTTTCAAGTTCAAGCGAATCATTTTCGGGAAAATTTAGCGAGGCATTTACTAAAACTACAAATCTGCTATTTTTTAATTCTGGAAGTAGTGGGTCAGCGCAAGGAATAAGCTCAAATACTTTGGTGTTAGACAAAATAGAACAAGGGTATCCGAAATTAGAAAACGAGTCGGAAGAAATTGAAACATATTCGGGCTTTCATCTATCTTATAATGAGCAACATGAACAAGCTAACTGGGTTGCATACATTCTTACTAAGCAAATGGTAAAAAACGATAAAGCTGAGCGAAATGATAATTTTAGACCCGATGAAAACATTCAAACCGGCTCAGCAACTTTGGACGATTACCGTGGAACTAATTATGACAGAGGACATTTAGCTCCGGCAGCCGATATGCATTGGTCAGAAAAAAGCATGGACGAATCGTTTTTGATGAGCAACATGAGCCCTCAAAATCAAGAATTTAATCGTGGAATTTGGAAAACTTTAGAAGAGAAAGTTCGCGATTTTGCTGTTGAAAATGAGCGCATTTTTGTAGTAACAGGTCCAGTTTTGAAGGATATTTCAAAAAAAATTGGCAAAAATAACGTTTCTGTGCCAAAATATTATTATAAAGTAATACTTGATATTTCTCAACCAAATTTTAAAGGAATTGCTTTTCTGATGGAAAACCAAGAAAGCTCCAAAAGCTTGACTTCTTTTGCAATGTCTATTGATAACTTAGAGAAATTTACAGGTATCGATTTTTTTCAAAATGTAAAAGATTCTACCATAGCAAAAATAGAAGCCGATTTTAATATAAACGCTTGGAATTTAAATTAATACAAAATTACTTTTTTATAAAATCTTAGAATCTGATGACTATTACAGATTCTAAGATTTTACATAGGATCAACATTTACAACTATTTGTAAGCCTCTAAAATGTAATTCGCTTTTCAAGCTTTGAACCAATTGTTTTATATAATCTTTAGCTTTATTTTGTGCTTTTTCTCGTTCTATTTTTACCAGAATATTTTTTATATAAAAATTCTGAATTCTGTTAATTGGAGGCGATTCGGGTCCTAAAATTCTGTCCGCAAAAATGTTTCTCAAGTGCTTTGCTAAAGCATCAGAAGCTTTATTGAGTGTTTCTAAATGCTTGTGTTTTAGGCTAATCAGAATAATTCGATAAAATGGTGGATATTTAAATTTTAGCCTTTCAGTTATTTGAGTTTGGTAAAAAGCTTCAAAGTCATTATTTACAACATGTTTTATTACATAATGCTCTGGCTCAGCGGTTTGTATTACTACCAAACCTTGTTCTGAGCGCCTTCCGGCTCTTCCGCTAACTTGAAGCATTAATTGAAAACTTCTTTCGTGTGCTCTAAAATCCGGAAAATTAAGCATGTTATCTGCATTCAAAATTCCGACAATATTCACATTATCAAAATCTAATCCTTTAGAAATCATTTGAGTACCTATCAAAATGTCGATGTTTTTGTTTTCAAATCGTTGAATTATGCTTTGATAGGCAGTGCGCGAACGTGTTGTATCCAAGTCCATTCGAGCTATTTTATGATTTGGAAAAAGTATTTCCATATCACTTTCTATTTTTTCAGTCCCAAACCCTTTAGTTTGAAGTGCGGAATCATTGCAAGCTAGGCAATTATTAGGCATCGACATGGTAAATCCGCAATAATGGCAAACAAGTTTATTGGTAAATTTGTAGTAAGTTAAACTCACATCGCAAAAATCGCATTTGGGAACCCAACCACAAGTGTTACATTCCAAAAATGGCGAAAAACCACGTCTATTTTGAAAAAGTATGCTTTGTTTTCCAGCTGTGAGCGATTTTTCCATATTTTCGATTAAAATTGGAGAAAAATGCCCTTTCATTTGCTTTTTTTTGCGCAAACGAATCAAATCAGCTACTACAATCTTGGGCATGGTTACATTGCCAAAGCGTTCAGTCAGTTTTACTAGTCCAAAACGGTTGGTCAAAGCATTGTAATAGCTTTCTATTGAAGGAGTTGCAGTTCCAAGCAATACTTTTGCGCCGTACATTTGAGCCAAAACAATGGCAGCATCGCGTGCATTGTAACGTGGTGCTGGTGCCGTTTGTTTGTAATTATTTTCGTGCTCTTCATCTACTATTACTAAACCTAAATTGCTGAATGGTAGAAAAATAGATGAACGAACACCTAAAATAATTCCATATTTTTTTTTATTTTCGCTGTTTAAATTTTTCCAAACTTCTACACGTTCAGAATCACTATATTTTGAGTGATAAATACCTGTTTTATTTCCAAAAACTATACGTAACCTATTTACAATTTGAGCTGTAAGAGCTATTTCTGGGAGCAAATAAAGTACTTGCTTGCCTTCGAGTAGTGTTTTTTCAATTAATTTGACATAAATTTCTGTTTTTCCACTTGAAGTAACTCCATGTAGTAAGCAAACATTTTTCTCTAAGAATACCTGATTAATTTTTTGATAGGCTTGTTCCTGTGCGTCGGAAAGGTCTTTTATATTGGAGACTTCTTTATCACTCAAATCGAGTCTATCCACTTCGAGCTTGTCAATTTTTAGTATGTTTTTGTCTTCAAGAGCTTTCAAAACAGCCGAACTAACATTATTTTCTTTTAAAAGTTTATCTTTTTTGTAATATTTTTGAGGTTTTGGCGAAAAATATTCTATTTTTTGGATAAATTTCATAAACAGCTCAAGCTGTTTTGGAATTTTTTCTAATTGGGTAAAAACTGATTCAATTTCAATGTTTGATTTTATGTTTTCATGCAGGCATACAAAGCTTTCTGTTTTGGCTTTGTACTTTTTTTGTACCGATTCTTCTACCGAAATAATTCCTTTTTCGAGTAACGAATTGACATAACGAATAGACGATTTTAGACCGGTTATTTTGCTTAAATCGCTGACTAACAATGATTTTTTCTCTTTCAGTTCGCTCAATATTTGAGTTTCTTTTGCAGAAAAATCGCTATTTAGCTCAATATCATCGTTTAAACACAGTTTAGTTTCACTTTCCAATTTTAAACCCGCAGGCAAAGCAGCCTGGTAAACCTCACCTAGAGTGCAAAGATAATACTCGGAAAGCCATTGCCAAAACTTTAATTGATAGGTATTTACAATAGGTTTTGAATCTAAAATACTGATAATTTCTTTTACTTCGTATTCTTTAGGTTCTTTAGAATCGAGCGAAAAAACGATGCCGGAATATATTTTTGATTTTCCGAAAGGAACTGTAACTCTTTTTCCTACAGCACATTCTGACTCCATCAAAACTGGAATTTTATAGGTAAAAAGTCGTGGCAAAGGAATGGGCAAAATTATATCGGCAAACAAAGTTTTCTGGTTTTTTTTAATAAATTAGAATTTTTCAGATTAAATTAAATAAAATCTGAAAATTAAATTTCTAAATTTGATGTTTTTGACTACCAAATTTAAAAACTTCACCTAACAAAATTATAAAAAAAAAATCATTTTATAAAATATGATTGAAAATTAAATAAACTTTGTATTTTTACATTTTAAAACTAATCTAAAAAAATAGCAACGTTATGACAACTTTTGAAAGTGCCGTTAAAACGGTAAATTATTCAGATAAGACTATATTTCAGTTTCTTACAAACTTTAAAAACTACGAAAACTTGTTACCAGCTGATAAAATAACCCATTTTTCGGCAACAGAAAATAGTTTTGGTTTTTCAATTAAACCTTTGGGCAGATTTTTATTGCAAATTGTTGGCAAAGAAGAATTTAAAAAAATTAAAATGCAGGGTGAAGCCAAAGTTAACTTTGACTTAATGGTTGATTTAATTCCTTTCACTGAAGAAGTTACAAAATTAAAGGTAACTATAAATGCAGATTTGAATCCTTTTGAAAAAATGATTGCCGCAAAACCTATTCAATCATTAGTGGATAGTATAGCTGAGCAAGCTACTCAAATAAAAATGGCATAGTTTAAATTAGCTGAAAATTGCAAATAAAGTGGAAATAATTCATAAGGAAAGTTTACAATCTACCAACCTGTTTGCCAGTGAGTTACTAGATTTAGGCAAAATTTCAACGCCTACAATTGTTGTAACTAATTGGCAAACAGCAGGGAAAGGCTATGGGAAAAATTCGTGGGAAAGTGCACCCAATGCGAATTTACTTTTTTCGATGGTGCTTTTTCCCCGATTTTTGAACGTCGAAAATATTTTTGGCATTTCAATTGGAGTTTCGTTGGCAATTTGTGAATTTTTAGAGCAATACATTGACAATGTGTCGATTAAATGGCCTAACGATATTTATTGGAACAATAAAAAAATAGCTGGAATATTAATTGAAAATGCTTTTAGTAACGAAAGCTTGGAGCATACTATAATTGGTGTTGGGTTGAATGTAAATCAGGAAATATTCCTTTCAAATCCGCCAAATGCTATTTCTATGTTTCAAATTACTGCTCAAAAGTATAATTTAAATGAGCTTTTGAGCGTTTTATCTGAAAAAATTGTTATCAAGATTAACCATTTAGCTACTGAAAATTTTGAAAAAATATTGAACAACTATTATAAAAAAATGTATCGTTTCAATCAAAATCATTTTTTTAAAATGCAGAGTGAAATATTTGAAGCTAAGATTGTTGGAGTGAACAATTGGGGCAACTTAATTTTGGAAAAACAAAATCAAGAGGTTCAAGTATTTGGATTTAAGGAAGTTGAATACATTATTTAATTTATTATAAAAAATTATGATTAAAAAAATTATAATTCTACTTGTTTTCTTTTATTTTCCCATTTTTATTTTTGCGCAAGATGCTGAACCGGAATTTGAAGAAAATGAAACTGAAAAAGTAATAAACCCACCGCGTTTGATTGATAAACTAGCTTTTGGTGGTGGTTTTAGTCTTTCTTTTGGAACGTACACGCGCATAGCAGTTTCGCCTATTATAGGCTATCGACCTATCGAGCCATTTTTGTTAGGTATCGAAGGGCGATTTGCTTATATCAAAGATATTTACAATGGCTTTCAGACTTATTATTACGGTGCAGGTCCATTTGCACGCTTTACTTTTTTCAAAGGTATTTATGCGCAAGTTCAAGCCGAATATGTAAATTACGACGAAATTATTTTTTTGAGTTACAATTCACGAAGAATCTGGAACTCAGCTTATTTAGTAGGTTTTGGGTATAGCCAGCAAATCGGCGAACGTTCTTATTCGTTCGTCTCTGTTTTGTGGGATATTAACGAAACAGCGGCTACGCTTTACGAAAGTCCAATTATTCGATTTGGTATTATTTTTTAATTTTAAATTACTGACTGTGAGTTTTTTATATCCTTCATTTTTATGGGCATTATTAGCCGTTAGTATTCCGATAATTATCCATTTATTTAATTTTAGGCGATACAAAACTGTTTATTTTAGCAATCTTATTTATTTGCGAAACATTAAAAAAGAGACCAAATCTAAGTCGCAATTAAAACATTTGATGATTTTATTGGCTCGAATTTTTACCATTATTTTTCTAGTTATAGCCTTTGCACAACCATACAAACCTGCAAAAAACAATAAAAATGATGTAAATAATGCGGCAGTTGCTATTTATATCGACAATTCCTTTAGCATGGAAGCACAAGCTGAAGAAGGGGCTTTATTCAATATTGCTCAAAACTCTGCTATTCAAATACTTAATTCGTTTCCGCAAAATACACAGTTTTATATTATCACAAACGATTTTGAAAACAGCCATCAACATTCGTTTTCGCGCGAAAAAATGTTTGACTTACTTACAAAATTAGAAATCAGCCCCAAAGTAAAAACGCTGTCGGATATTTTGGTTCGTGCAGATGACATAATGGCAGAAAATTTAGAAAATTCTAAAAAATCGAATCGTTTTTTGTTTGTCCTTTCCGATTTTCAAAAATCGAGTGCTAATTTCACACAACTTTCAACAGATTTGAACATCGAAACTTATTTTTTGCCTCTTAAATCGGCTCAGGTGAATAACTTATATATCGACTCTGTATATTTTGAATCACCTGGCAGAAAAATTAATCAGGCAGAAAGTATAAACATTAAACTTGTAAATAAATCAAATGAAAACTATCAAAATATTCCGGTAAAACTTTCTATAAATGGAATGCAAAAAGCAATTACAACTTTTTCAATTTCAGCAAATTCTGAACAAACGGTAAAACTTTCGTTTACGAATCCGACCACAGAAATAGTTAACGGAAGAATAGAAATAACCGATTACCCAATAGTTTTTGATAATACATTCTATTTCAGTTATGTAATTTCACAAAAAATTGAAATACTCGAAATCTTTGAGCAAAATCCAAACAAATACATTACTGCTTTATACGCCGAAAATGAGAATTTAAATTTGAAAAATATTGGAATACAACAAGTTTCGATTTCCGATTTTCAGAATTATCATTTAATAATTTTGAGCGAAGTAAAACAATTGTCGTCAGGAATTGCAAATGCGCTTAAAGATTTTGTTTCGTTGGGTGGTACATTGCTTATTTTGCCTGATTTTACTAGCAATTTAGAATCTATAAATTCTTTTTTGACAGAAATAAATCAGGCAAAATTATTAAAACTCGATACACTAAATACCGAATTAAAAAATGTAAATTTGGAAAGTGAGTTGTATAAAACTTCTCTGAAATCGTTCAAAAACGATGTAAAGTTACCAGTTATTGATAAATATTTTAAGATTTCGGAAAACAATAAAAATTTAGCTCTGCTGACTGCAAAAAATAATTCGGTTATTTTGTCAGAAAGTTACTTAGGAAAAGGAAAATCCTTTCTTTTTGCAATTCCATTTTCTAAGGAATCCGGTAATTTTATTAATCACAAATTATTTGTACCAACCTTGTACAATATTGCACTTTATAGTCAAAATACTTCAGAAATATATTACACATTAGGAGAAAATAATCTGGTAGAAATTTCTATTTCTCAAAATGAAGATTTTCAGGTTATGCACGTGCAAAATTTAGATAAAACTTATGATTTTATTCCTGAAGCTATTAAAAAACCAGAAACAAATCTGCTTCGAATAAATTTTTACGACAATATTAAAACAGCAGATAATTATTTATTGGTTGAAAACGACAAATTACTTGGGACTGCAAGTTTCAACTACAATAGAGCAGAGTCGATAATGGATTTTTATACTGAAGATGAGCTATTTGCTTCGGTTCAAAAATTAGGAACTGACCGAATGAAAGTATTTAAATCGAATGACAAATTTATCGAAGAAACGCTTTCCGAATTTTCAAAAGGTAGTAAATATTGGAAATATTTTTTACTTTTAGCTCTATTAACTTTGGCGGCAGAAATTTTGCTAATTCGTATTAAAAAACCACAAAATAATTTATAGAGATTTAATTTTTGCAATCTAAAAACAAAAAAAATTACATTGCCAAAGATTTTTGCTTTGGCAATGTTTTTTTAGAATCACCTTTTTACTTATTTGAAAATTAAAGTTTTAAGCACTAATGTTATTCTATTTTGAGCAAGTCTTTTTGTAAACAAATAAATTTTAAGCACTTAGCAAAATGAAATATACAATTTAATTTGGCTCACTACTTATAAATCAAATTTGAAATGATTCTAATTTGCATAAATCTTTCATTTTCAAATCTTCAAATTTACATATTTTCAAATCCTATAAATTTAAAATTTTACCTATTTTTTTACTTTAAGTACTTCTGTAATCGCTTTTACCAGTGTTTCTTTAGGCAAAGCACCTTGTGCCATTTGCGGTTGCCCCGTTGCAGGAATAAATAAAATGCTTGGAATGCTAGTAATTCCAAAGGCTGCCGACACTTTTCGTGCGTTTTCGGTATTGACTTTGTAAATTATTAATTTGTTTCCATATTCCTTTGCCAACTGGTCTAAAATAGGAGCAACTTTTTTGCAAGGTCCACACCAATCGGCATAAAAATCAACTATTGCCGGAGTTTTTCCTAAGTATTTCCACTCAGTGTCTTTGTCATAATCAAATACTAATTTTTTAAATGTTTCGTCAGTTAAATGAATTGTTTTTTGTGCAAACAGGATATTTGTAAAGCTCAAAAAAGCGATTATTATTGCAATTTTTTTCATACCTATCAAATTTATATATGTAAATAAATTAATAAATTAATTGTAAAAAAAGCACCTTAAAAAAAATTAAGGTGCTTTTTTGTAAAACTTATAAAATGTCGTTTTTATTGTATTTGAAAAGATTATTCTACATTAAAAACGTCTTTAATTGCTCTTTTGAAAGTATCTTTAGGAAGTGCACCTTGAGCCATTTGTGGTTGTCCTTCTTTTGGCACAAATAATAATGAAGGAATGCTTTGAATGCCAAACATTCCGGCAAGATTGCGCTCTACTTCAGTATCGATTTTGTAAATATTTACTTTTCCGGCATATTCTACTGAAAGCTCATCTAAAATAGGAGCTACCATTTTGCAAGGCTGACACCAATCAGCGTAAAAGTCAATAATACAAGGCATTTCACCTTCAAATTTCCACTCTTTATTTTCTTCGTAATTGAATACTTTTGATTTAAATGTTTCTTCGTTTAAGAACTCAACTTTTGCCATTTTTTTATTTATTTTAGTTATTTAGAAATAATTATTTGAAATTTTGGCTCGCTGAGCCTTAAATTGCATTTGCTAAACGTAAACAAAGTATATACCAAAATAAAATTCTTTTAAAAACTTTATTTTTTTCAGTAATTTTTGTAATTTTGGCACGTGATTTAGACAAATTAACATATTTAGATATTTAAAACTGACAAAATAGCATTTTTTATATTGAATTGCAAATAAAATGAGGGTTGATTTAAAGGACGAAATATTTAAAATTATAGGTCAAATAGTAACTGACAACAAGCTTGAAGCTTATGTTATAGGTGGTTATGTTAGAGATTTGTTGCTTGGCAGAGCTTCAAAAGATATTGACATAGTAGTAATTGGTAGTGGAATTGAATTGGCAGAAAAGGTGGCTACCAAACTTGGACACAACATTGGCGTGAATGTTTTTAGAAATTTTGGCACAGCTATGTTAAATTTCGATGGCATTGATATTGAGTTTGTTGGTGCTAGAAAAGAATCCTACAATCGGAATTCGCGCAAGCCTATGGTCGAAAATGGCAGCTTACACGATGACCAAAATCGACGCGATTTTACTATTAATGCCTTGGCTATCAGTTTGCATTTCAATAATTTTGGCGAATTGCTCGACCCTTTTGGTGGACTTAAAGCATTGGAAGAGAAAAGAATAGAAACTCCTTTAAACCCCGACATTACATATTCTGACGACCCTTTGAGAATGTTTCGTGCCATTCGTTTTGCTACAAAATTGAATTTTACAATCGAAGAAAAGTCATTTGAAGCCATTAGACGCAACAAAGAGCGTGTCGAAATTCTCTCAAAAGAGCGAATTGCCGACGAATTGTTCAAAATTATTGCTGTTGAAAAGCCTTCGCGTGGTTTTTATTTGCTCGACGAAGCCGGATTGCTCGAAATTATTTTGCCCGAACTTACAAATTTGAAAGGTTTTGAAGTAATTAATGGCATTGCATACAAAGATAATTTTATTCATACCTTGCAAGTTTTAGACAATATTAGCTTGAATACCAATGATATATGGCTTCGCTGGGCTGCCGTTTTTCACGATATAGGAAAACCTTCAAGTAAGCGTTTTGTGGGCAATGCGTGGACTTTTCATTCGCACGATTTTATTGGCGAAAAAATGTTGCCCATAATTTTTGAAAGGCTCAAATTTCCGCTTCACGATAAATTGCGACTTGTTAAAAAGCTGGTTCGCTTGCATTTACGACCGATTGTACTTGCCGAAAAGCAAGTAACCGATTCAGCAGTAAGGCGTTTGCTTTTCGATGCCGGAAACGACATCGATGATTTGATGATGCTTGCCGAAGCCGATATAACTTCAAAGAATTACGAAAAAATTTCGAGGTATTTGTCTAATTTTAAAATTGTTCGGCAAAAGTTAAAAGAGATTGAAGAAAAAGACGCAATCCGAAATTTTCAACCTCCTATTGATGGGCAAGAAATAATCGAAGCTTTTAATTTAAAGCCTTCTAAGCAAGTAGGAATTATAAAAGATGCCATAAAAGAAGCCATTCTCGATGGAATTATACCCAACGATAAAATAGCTGCTCGCCAATATATGGTATTGAAAGCCAAAGAATTAGGGATTATTTGATTCGTTTGAATTGCCTGTTTGATTTGTACTTTGGTTTTGTATTTTTTCTATTTCAGCGAGCCAATTTTTTTTGTCGTCTAAGAAAAAAAGCTCCATACTTACGCCGTTGTAAATGGTCATGGCATTTTTTATTAAACCCAAAACACTGAATGATTTGCACTTAAAACTACTGTTAAAAGGAAAATCCAACTGATAAGTCTTAAATTCGGAATCGTTCGATTTGAAAAAAACTCTTTTTTCGGTAAGATATAAAATTCCACCTGCTAAACCGTTCGATTTCAAGTTACTAACGTAGGCTTGTTTTACTATTTTCTCTTCTATTTTGGCTGTATCTACACGAAACATTTTCTACTTTTTTATTTGTAATTGAATTTACAAAAATAAAAAAAATGCGTTTGTTTGCAATTTTTTATGAAATTTTTAAGTAAAATGAATAATTATAATTAAATTAAAGAAAAATTTTATATTTTTGTTTCTAAAATAAGTGAACTTAAAATCAGTTCAAGTGTGGCATTTTAATATCAAAATAAATATC
The DNA here is from genome assembly GCA_022729915.1 of Draconibacterium orientale. Taxonomy (GTDB): domain Bacteria; phylum Bacteroidota; class Bacteroidia; order Bacteroidales; family JAIFNL01; genus JAIFNL01. The sequence goes on from DZBP01000001.1 coordinate 50,296, forward strand.
AAAACTAAAATATTTAGTCGTAATTTTCAAAAGAAATACTATATTTTTTATTTTTAATTAAATGAACAAAACTCACAATAAAACAGTTGTTTGGGTTACAGGAGCTTCTTCTGGAATAGGCAAAGGGCTTGTGATAGAGTATTTTAGCAAAGGCTTTACAATTGTTGCTTCTGCACGCAACGAAAAAACGTTGCTCGATTTACGCACGGAATTGAACGGCAATGAACAAAATTTTATCGTTGCACCCTTCGATTTAGCTCAAACTGAAAACATCAAGCAATTGGTTGAAAAAGTGATTAATCAAGTGCAACATGTTGATATTTTGATAAATGTGGGTGGACAAAGCCAGCGTTCGTTAGCATCGGAAACAAAAATGGACGTTTACAAACAAATAATGGAGGTTAACTTTTTTGGAACAGTTGCCTTAACCAATGCCATTTTGCCTTACATCATAAAACAAGGTGGAGGTAAAATTTCTGCTACAAGTAGTATTGTTGGTAAATTTGGATTTCCTTTACGCTCTGCATATTCGGCAGCAAAGCACGCTTTGCACGGATATTTAGAAACAGTACGTGCTGAAAATGTGAATAATAACATCAAGGTAAGCGTAATTATTCCTGGTAGAATAAATACCAATATTTCAGTAAATGCTCTCACAAAAGAAGGGAATATTTACGGTAAAATGGACGAAGGGCAAGCCAATGGAATGAGTGTAGAAAAAGCTGCTTCGATTATTTATAAAGGTATAGAAAAGAATAAAAACGAAATTTTAGTTGGCGGAAAAGAGCTACTAATGGTTCATTTTAGACGATTTTTGCCCTTTTTGGCATATCGCATGGCAGCAAAAGTTAAAGCAACTTAACGAATTAAGAATTTTTAAATCTTTAAGCAATAAAAAATTCATTTTAAAAACAAAATTAGGTTTGCTTGCTAAGTTTTGAGAAGTTAAAAAATTTAATTTTGTAATTTTAAAAAAAAATAATAATTTTACAAAAAAATTACAACTGTTTGATTTTTGATATTCAGATATTTATATAAAAAAATTGAACTTTGAGTAGATAATAAAAATGCTTTGCACTTAATTTTTGTACTAAATAATAAAAACTACATATTTGAAAAATGGGAAAAATAATAATAAGTGGCATTCAACAAATAGGTATTGGCGTACCCAATGTAAAAGAGGCTTTTACATGGTATAGAAGAAAATTTGGCATGGACGTACCAGTTTTTGACGATCCCGGAACAGCCGCCGATATGCTTCCATACACTGGCGGAGTGCCGCAAAATCGTCATGCAATTTTGGCAATCAACATGCAAGGCGGAGGTGGTTTCGAAATTTGGCAATACACAAGCCGCACTCCACAAGCACCAACATTTGACGTAAAAGCAGGTGATTTAGGCTTTTTTGCTGCCAAAATGAAAGCTCGTGATGTATTTGCAGCTTACGATTTTTTCAAAGACAACGAAGTAGAAGTATTAGGAAATTTATCGGAAGCACCCGATGGTTCAATGCACTTTTATGTTAAAGATATTTACGGAAATATTTTTGAAATAGTACAAGGTAGTGTTTTTTTCTCAAAAACTGATGCCGTAACTGCCGGACCTAGCGGTTTTGTAGTAGGCGTGAGCGATATCGACAAATCATTTGAATTTTACAGCCGAATTTTGGGCTACGACAAAGTAGTGTACGACAAAACTGAAGTGTTTGAGGATTTTGCTGTTTTGCCCGGTGGCGACAAAAAGTTTCGTCGTGTTTTATTAAAACATTCAGAAGAACGAAAAGGTCCATTTAGCCACATGTTTGGTCCTACACAAGTAGAATTAGTTCAAGTTTTAGATAGAAAACCACAAAAAATTTACGAAAATAGATTTTGGGGCGATTTAGGATTTATCCATATTTGTTTTGATGTAATAGGCATGAAAGAGCTTAAAAAACAATGCGCTTTGCTTGGACATCCTTTCACAACAGGCTCTGGAGATAGTTTTGACATGGGCGAAGCTGCCGGAGAATTTGCTTACATCGAAGACCCAGACGGCTCATTGATTGAATTTGTAGAAACACACAAAGTGCCGATTGCTAAAAAACTAAACTGGTATTTGAATCTCAAAAAAAGAGATGCCGAAAAACCACTTCCTAATTGGATGATTAAAGCATTGGCTTTGAATAGAGTAAAAGATTAGAACTTTTAAAATAAATAAAAAGGAAATACCGTTTGGCAAGTATTTTTTGCCAAATGGTATTCAATTGAAATAAGTAATTATCTCAATGTTTGATACTTAACATTAAACATTGCCATTAAATAAATGTGTAAATTTTTTGAATAAATGAACTATAAATTTTTTTTGAAAAGTATTTTTACTATTGCCTTATTTGCTGCCATTTTTTCTTGCAACGACCTAACGGGTTCCGACAAAAAAGAAAAAAATGAAGACAGTTTGAAAATTCAAGACGATACCATTAATTTGGCGAACTACGATAGGTATTTTAACGATGTAGCACGATTTTATGCAGGTGTTAAACAAATAGAAGGCAGTACTTTACAAGCAACAGATACAAATGCAGCTTGGAAAAGACATCACAACGACTTTACAATTTTTTACGATAGCATAGAAAGAACTTGGTTTCCACCAATTGTAAAATTCAGAAATAAAGAACTTTACGACGTAAATAAAGAAATAAAAACGTTGTACTATCCTTTTAGCGGTCCAGACTTTGTTCATGCCGATTTATTTTTTCCAAATGCCGAGAATATTATTATGATTGGTTTGGAAAGAGTTGGCGATGTGCCAAAACTGAGCGATTTGTCCGATGCTCGCATGGATAAATTTTTTAAAGCGGTAAGAATTTCGCTCGATTCAATCTTCACTTTTGGCTATTTTATGACCAATGACATGAACAAAGATTTCTCAAGAAGTCTTGAATTGCGAGGAATTACTCCTATTCTAATGCTTTTTATGAGCAAAGCCGGCTACACAGTGCTTGATGTGGACAAAATAACCCTTGACAAAAAAGGCGAAATTGTTCCAATAACTGATAAAACTAAGTGGATTGACCAGCCTTTTGATACCTATATTGCAGGTGTACAGATAAAATATTATAAGCCGGGTAATAATAAAATACGAACTTTATCCTATTTCTCACACGATGTTTCGAGCAAAAACATTGCCAAAACTCCTGAATTGATAACTTGGCTTAAAAAACAAGAAATTAATGTAACTTTCTTAAAAGCAGCATCTTACTTAATGGGTTCTTTTACCGAAATGCGTGATGTAGCCCTTACAAAAACAAAATATTTGTTTCAGTCTGACTCTGGAATTCCAATTCGTTATCTTCCTGAAAACCAATGGGAATCTAAATATTATGGCAAATACAAACGCACAATTGGAGTATTTCGCTGGGCATTTCAACCCAAATTAAAAGAAATTTACGACAAGGGAGTAAATGTAACTCCTTTAGAATTTGGTATTTGCTACGGATTTCGCTACAACGAATCTAACTTGATGCTTGCAAAACGAAAATAAGCACAAATGCTTTTTAATAGAGTAAATATTTTTGCAAACATCTAATTTTAAAATGCTTAGCAAAATAAAAAACGAATTTAATTTTGGCATACAACTTAATTAATAAAAAAAGAAAATAACTAAATTTACAAATCAAAATGAACAAAGCTAATTTGCTGATAATCTTTTTGTTGTATTTTGTTGCTTTGTCTGTATCTTGCACAAATACACAAGAAAAAGAAAACAAAAACGAGGATTCAACTCTTGTAGAGAAAAAAGAAGGAATAGATTTAACAAAATACGACCGTTTTTACAACGATGCAGTTCGCTTGTTGGCTGGGTTACCTGCTGAAGAAGGAAGTCAGTTAATGAATTTGGATACCAATAAGTTATGGAAAGAGCATCAAGAAAAATTTGGCAGTTTTTTTGAAAATATTTTGGCTGAAAAATACCCTAAAGTATATGAATTTCAAAAAGAAAATTTAAAAGAAGCAAACGACAGTTTGAATACACTTTTTTATCCATTTAGTGGTCCTGATTTTATTTATTCAAATATTTTCTTCCCTAATGCTAAAAAGACAATTATGCTTGGCTTAGAACCCGTTGGTAATATTCCTAACCCACAAGAAATGAAAGATTCTGAGCAAGTTATCAAGTTTTTTAAAGCTGTTGATATTGCAATGGATTCTGTTTTTCGATTGGGATATTTTATGACTTTTGAAATGGGACGTGATTTTAACCGAGTAGTTGAGTTAAATGGCACAATGCCAATTATTTGCATCTTCATGGCACAAACCGGACATAGAATATTGAATATTGAGCGTTTAGCAATAAATGACAATGGAGAATTGGTAAGCGCTGTAAAAGAGAGAGATATAGACAGTCCAAAAGACGATTATGTTTCAGCCGGACGTGTAACCTACATGAAAGAGGGCGACCTTGAACCACGCGAATTGGTTTACATTTCGCACGATGTTTCAGCAGAGCATTTGAAAACGTCTCCTGGTTTTATGAAGTATTTGAATACACTTGATGTTGATGTAACATTCTTAAAAGCAGCATCTTACCTTATGGGCTGGATGGATCACATGCGCAATTTTTCACTTGAAAAATCAGATTATGTTTTCCAAGACGATTCCGGAATTCCTTATCATTATTTCGATTCTACAAAATGGGATTTCCAATTTTGGGGAAAATACCAACGTACTTTGAAGGTTTTTAAACCAAATTTTCAAGCTGATTTGCAAAAAATTTACGCTACACCCAATATGGCAAAACCTCTTGAATTTGGTATTGGTTACGGAATTCGAATCAATCAGTCGAATTTAATGTTGGCAAAAAAAAATAAGCTGGTAAAAATAATATAAAGAAATGAGGCTGTTTTTGAAGAGAAAATTCTTTTACGTTTTCAAACTTTTTTCGGATAAAACGCCTTTTTCTTAAAATCTATTGATGTAACCAAAGTGTATTTTTGCATTTCTAAGCTTAATTGGTTGGTCAAGTTGCTTGCCTAATGCATAAATTAAAGAAAAAACTCCTGCTTTTGTTTGAAAATTAAATCCACCACCAAAGCCAAAAGGTTTATCAGAGATTGTTTGCGTAAGTTTTTGATTATAAAAAGCTTGATTATAAAATACTAAAAAATTTGAGTTTTGTTCAAACAAATATTTTAGCTCCAAATTTATAGTATAAAAACTTGAAACAAAGATACTTTCTTCATCAAAACCTCTTAGCGTATTCAATCCTCCTAGCCGAAAAAGTTCGTTCAAAAAAAGTTGAGAATTTCTTAAAATACCCGAATAATTTTGAATATGAAAAGTCATTCGCTTAAAAAAAGGAATGTACGCAGATAGATTACTTTCAAATTTATATTGCAAACTGCTTGATTCTGAATCAATTATTTTTTTTCCACTACTAAAATTACTTTCCCAAAATAACCCTTTTCGAGGATTAAAAGTATAATCTAAGTTATTGTAATAGAAGCCTACCCCAAAACTATTTGTCGAAGTTTGAGCATAATTATTTTGCTCAAAGTTTTTTAATAGACTTGTCGCAACTTTTTGGTAAAAAATTTTCACGTAATTATTTGATTTGTAGTAATATTGAAAACCAATTGTAGCCGATGAATTAAAAAAAGAAGAATCTTGTAAGCCCAAGTTTAAGCTAGAACTAATTCCGATTGGTATGTTAAAAAGATAAGGATATTGAAAATCGACTTTCATTTTTTGCGACTTTGCCTGATATTTTTGCCAATTTAGTGAAAAAATATCGGCATGTGAAAGTGTATTTTGCAGATAAATTTGCATATCTCCTGTAAGTGAAAATTGTTCATTCTCGTTTTCTGGAGGTAAAATTCCTATAATTCCGGAAAATGAATTTGTTGGCTTTTTTTTCAGATACAGATAAACTTTTGCGGCATTTTCTGTAAACTCAATATCCGGTTTTTGAGTTAAAATTATAAAAGTAAGAGTATTTATTTTTTTTTCAATTTCGGTAAAGCTTTTTTCTGAAAATGTTTGCTTCTTTTGAATTGATAAGTATTGTTGCATAAAACGATTAGAAATCTTAACATTTCCATTGATTATTAGGCTATCGAATTGTATGAAATTATTTTTTTGAATATTAATTATTGCATCAATAGTATCTTGCACTTTTACCTCAAATCTTAATTCCGTTTTAGCAAATGGAAAACCATTATTCTCATAATAACTAATAATATTATTTTGTAAATGAGCTATATTTTGAGCAGAAAAAGGTGTTTTAGTGTATTCTTTTTTATGAAACTTAAAATCTTCAGTTACAGTAGTTGAATTTAATGTTAACTTATTTAAAATCAGTTTATTTCCTCTGTAAAAAAAAGCCCTAATGCTAGATGTGTCAAAGTAAACTGAATCAAAATTAGCACTTACAAAACCTTTCGAACGCTCTATTTCAACTATTTTATTCAATTCAGATATTGCTGAAATAGAATCAAAGAAAGTTGTTTGGTATTTTTTTTTGTTAAAATGAATTGCCTCTTTTGTTTTTTTATCAAGAAAAAGAAGCGTGTATTTTTCCTGAGAAAATGTGAATAAAGGAGTTAAACCTATGATTATGAATGCAATAATTAACGTTTTCAATTTCATTTCAATAAAAAAAAAGATACGGTAATTTTTTAAAATTATCGTATCTATTTTAAATGACTTATTTAATTGTATTTTAAATAGTTACAGCTTATTTGAAATTTTGTCGATTTCATCTTTGTATGCAATTGCACTTTCAAAATTTGAATCGTCGCCATATTGCTGTTTTAGCTTATGCAACTCGTCAAAATAAGTTTCTTGGTCGGCAAATTCGCGATTAATATCTTCCAAACTGTACTCATCTTTGTAAATATCACCTAAACCACTGGTATTGTTGTTCATTTCTTGCAGTTTTTGGTTGTGTTTCTCCATTTGTTCGTTCCTTTTGTTGCGAGCAAGCATTGCATCGTACTTTTGCTTGGTTTTAACATGCTCTTTGTAGAGTTTTTCAAACAAAACGACCTGCGATTTTTGCAGTTCAATCTGATTTTTATAACCTTGAACTACTTTTTCGCAATTCTCAAAAACATCGGCACTTAATTTTGCTCCATGCTCAGCTTTAATACTTTCGTAATCGGCAAAAGCAGTTAGTTTATATTTGTCGCGGTAAAAAGAAAGGTTCGCATTGGGAAAAAACTCTGCATAATTGTCAATAATAGCATCAGCTGCCCACGTTTCTATGGTTTTTACCATTTTTTCAGCTTCTCGCTTATCTTGTTCTGATTTTTGTAATGCAATTTGAATTTTTCGTCCAAGCTCAAGAGTTTGGTCTTCACTTTCGTCTTTATCTTTTTTAAATAAATTCCAAATCATTGTAAAATAAATTAAGTTTTATAACTATTAATTTTTCCCATAATTTAGTTTTTCTCAATTCAAATTTTTTTGTAATTTGCTTCTGAAAAACTACCTATTTGCATTAAAATAATTTATGTATTTTCTTGTTTAATAATGTTTTACGGTTTTAAAAAAACTGAATAAAAAAATGTTAAAACAATAAATTGACATTTATTAGGATAATAAACATTATTTTAATTATCTTCGCAATTTAATAAAAATTCTTTAAATTAAAAATTATTATTTATGAATAAATGCATTTTTTTTAGACAAACTTTAATTTTGATTGTAATATTTTCATTTTCAGCAGTTAAACTTTCCGCTCAACAAGATTTAACAGGCAAACCGACTGGCAATTTCATAAAACCGACAACTGTAAAATCGATTGGTCGTTTAGAAGGAGTTGATGGAGTTTTTGTGTATTACAACGATAGTTTATTACGCGCAGGTGAAATAGAAAGTGAGCTAGCTATCAGTCAATTAAAAGAACGCGGTGTAAGCGTAATAATTAATAGTTCTCAAAATGCTAATGTTAAAGCACTTGCAAAGAAGCATGGTATAAAATATTATTATATTCCTTTTGATAAAACAGAAGGTGTTACTGCAAAAGTATATAAATCTTTTTTGAAAGCGACAGCAAAACAAGATGGCGTTTATTTTTTTACATCAAAAGAGGAAGGCAAACACGAAGCTGGCATTTTTTGTGCAATGTACCGCATGAAGTACGAAAAATGGACTTACGAAGAGGCTATGCGTGAATACATTAAGCTTGGAGGCGCCCCTTTAGACGACAAAGTTTGCATGGAATCAGTAAAATTATTCCTCAAGTAAACTGCACTACAACAATAAAAAAAATTGTATTTTAATTTTAATTACGTTGCTTTTTTCTATTTTCATCTGTAAAATTCTATTTTACACAAATATTGTAATTTTTTAATATAAATTTTGAAATCATTTTATTGTATTAATTTATATTTTTTTCTTGGAAGAGTATTATAAAATATTAGGTTTACCTTCAGGTGCTGATAAAGTATCTATAAAAACTGCATTTAGGCATTTGGCTAAGTTGTATCATCCTGATTTGAATAAAGATATAAATGCAAAAGAGCGATTTCAGAAAATTTTAGAAGCTTATGAATGTTTGTATTACGGAAAAATAGTAAAAAAGCAACCTACCTACAATTACCAACCACCAACTCCACCAAAGCCTTATGAATCACCGCAAGAACGAAAAAAACGACACGAACAAGCTCGAGCAAAGCTTGCGGCTGAAAAATTGCGCAAAGAACAAGAAGTTTTTGCAAAAACCTATTTACACGATTTTTTAATTGTTTTGTTATTCATTTGGCGTATTTTTTTACTTTTTATTGCTTTTTTGATGTTTTTTTCAGCATTAATTTCCATTTACAAAGGCTTACTTGCAGAAAATAACTATTTTCCATTATTTCTTTTAATCGTAGGTTTTGCCTTACTATTTTATATTTATTCAAACAGAAAAGAATATTTTCTTATTGGACATTTCAACATTACTTATACAAAGTTCAAGCAATTGTTTGTGGTAACTCCCAACTTAAAGCAAGCTTGCTTTTTTTCTAGCAAAACGCCTGCCGATGGACCTTCATACAAACTTCGTTTTTACAACGTAAAGGAAGTAAAAACTTACGTAAGTACGCCTTTAAATCACCAAGTTAGAGCTAAAACAGATGTAAAAATCGTTTACGTTTCTCGCACAAAATTTGCTTTTAAAATACACCTGATTGCAAAATCTATTCGTTCAATTTCTGTTTTGTCTGCTATTATTTTTTTACCTATTGAAAGTTTAATTTGGAAATTCTTTTTTGGCATTTTATTTAGTATTTTTATTAACCAATTTATTTATTTTTTCAGCAAAGTAAAATCCGATTTTTATTTTTTATTTAACCCTTATTTGCTTATTCGTTTATTGCTTGTACTAGTTACTTTGGCTTTCGCAACAGATTTCACTGATTTTCAATTCAAACACGGCAGCGGATTGGGAATATGGCTGTTTTTATTGTTTCTTTTTTCGGACATAATTATAACTCCTTTAGTGGTAGAAATTCCTAATAATCAGCTATTAAGGTCATTCGGAAAATCGAAATATTCAAAAATCAAAAACCTCTTAGATGAAAAATTTCAGATAGGTTACCTTGAAAGCATACCTTCGGCTTTTTATGTTGTTTTTAAATGGTTTTTTTAGCTAAAAAATCAAAATAAGCTGTTTTTTTTATTTATTTGAAAATACCAAATCTTTAAATTTTCCTATCTAAAATTGGCGACCAAAATGAAATTCAGCCAGCGGGAGTGTAATATTTGTTGCATCTGAAATTGCTTTTTGGTTAAAAACGGCACCAATTGTAAGCCTTTGCACAAATTTTTGCTTACCCAAGCGTTCAACACCGATGTTTGTACCTATTGATATTCCGTGCCGCAAAATCATATTTAATTCTGAAATAAAAAATACATTTTTATTGCCAAATTTTAAATTGTAAGCAACGCCTGGAAATGTTTCAAAAAGCAGATAATTTGCTAAATATCCTCTTAATGAGTGCATTACTTGTCTTTTAGCAAGCAAATATTCGTAACTTATTCCAAATGGAAATCCAACTGAAAACAGAACTGTATTTTTATGATTTTCAATCGGTTCAAAATTTTCTTTTGCAAAATTAAACGTTGCTTTTCCGATTAAGCTGAAGTACTGAAAATTAGAATTATAAAGCGGTGATGCTTTTTGAAAACCATATATGTAAGTAGGTGATAGTGAAACAGACAGTATTTTTGTAAGTTGCAAAGCTAACTTAAGATTTAGATTTAAGCCTAGTGCATTTTTGTCGATATTTTGTGAATAATAGGTAAATAATTCGGTATAATCTCCATATCTGTTGTAATCATAAATTTCTTGTTTTAAGTGCAAAATACATATTCCTGGACCAAGGTTAACTTTTAATTTTGGGAAATCTAAAAATGAATAATTCAGATTAAATAAAATGTATTTATCATTGATTTTTAATGATTTGTCAGAAAAACTGTAACCATAATAAGCTTGAGTTGCTTCATTGTATAAAATAGTGCTATAAAGTAGAGTATTTTTATATAGTGCATACTCTTCTATATTGTTGGTTATTAGCGATATATCTACTGAAGATTTGCTGTTAAGGATATAAGAAAACACAAATTCGAAGTTTGGAGTTTTTTCTTTTTCATAATTACTTTGGTTTGGAATATCCAGCTTATAGCCAGCTATTTGGCTGTTATAAAAAACATTTCCTATGCTCAAATTAAAACCTACTCTATCTTTCGCTTCCAGTTCTTGCGCTAAAGATATATTCTGCAGAGAAATAAATATTAATAGGATTAAAAATAAATTTAAAATTTTATTTTTGGTAAAAATAAAATACGGGCTTATTTTTATTTTATAATTTCTCATTTGCTTAGATTTATTTAATTAAAAAAAACGAAATAGTAAAAAGTTTGTTTGTAATTTATTAATCTTAAATACGTAGTAAAAAAAAATTTTAAAGTAGACTGCAATATTATCGTTAACGGGTAGTATTTTGGTATCAGTAGTTAAATAATAAAAAATATTTATTCCGCTATTTTATTAAACTTATATAAATTTATAATTTCATTACGAGTGTAATTTACAATTTCTTTATTTACTATCTCTTGTACTTTTTCGGGTTTAATTACATCTCCTAGTCTAATTATTACTTTTCGGGGTTTAATCCGCCAAGTTCCAACAGGCATAAGTTCTTGAAAACCAATAAGTGCAACAGGAACTATGGACGCTTTTGCTTCTTGTGCAAGCATAAAAGGTAAACGTTTAAATGTTCCAATTTCACCGGTTTGGCTGCGTTTGCCTTCTGGAAAAATGACGTATGATTTCCCACTTTTCATTATTACAGCTGCTTTTTTAATGCTTAATAATGAATCCTTTAAGCTGTTTGGGTTGATAGGAATGTTACCCGCAATTTTTAAGAATTTACCATAAATAAACCAGTTAAAATGAAAATCGATTTCAATTCCTCTTAAATAAACTGGTAAAAAAGCATGCAATGTAAATCCATCAAAAAAACTTTGATGATTCGGAATAAATACATAGTTTTCATTTTTGTCGAGCTGTTCAATTCCATCAACTAGTACTTTTACAAACAGCATTTTTATTACTATTCGAAAAGCAATTTTAAGAAATTTATCCATTTTATTGTCAGTAATAAAGTACGACAATAAAATGGTTAAAAGCATGATAATCAGCATTCCAATGCTTGCAACTATAGCGCAATAAATCGAAATAATGTACGAAAGTATTTTTTAGTTTGTCTTATTTCTTTTGATAAATATTTGATATTATGTTTCATTATTATTGTAAAAAAATATCATATCTTTACAAGCCAGTCCAAGGCTTCTTCTTTGGTTTCAAACGCTTTAACTTTTGATTGCATTCCTCCAGAGAAAAATAAAATGGACTGTAAAAGTATTTTTTTAGCTCCAAGTACCCCAAGCAAAGCCGACTTACGCCTATAATTTTTTATTACTTTTGCAAATTTTTTTGCTTCCTCTAGCACTTCGCCATAAATAGTTGAACCACTTACATCGAAGATAATAAGTAAGTTAGATTTTGACGTAATGTATTTTTCTGATACATTCAGCATCGTAATAAAATCAACACCTGATAATTTTGTAAAATCGAAATAAACAATGAGTTCATTATTGTATTTCTCAATAGTGATTCTTTTTTTGAAATCTATATTCATTTTTGTACATTTGATAAATAGTTAAGTTTTATATTTTGTAAATAATACCGCCAAAATTATTATATTTAGCTCCAGTTACTGTTTTCAAACAATTTATTTCATTTCTAAATCGTAAAACTCCTAAAAAACCAAATAGCAAAGCTTCTTTAAAATCGATGACCAAATTGTTAGGCAAAACTAATTTTTTTTTCGAAATTTCTGAAATTCTTTGCATTAAAAATTGATTGTAAGCACCGCCACCTGTTGTTAATATTTTAATATCTTCTTTTTGTGTAATTGTGATAGATTTTGATATTTTTAGCGCGACGTGTTCGTAAAAGGTTCTAAGTTTGTCTCTAATTGGAATTGAATACCTATTAAAAATCGGAATGAATTGATTTTCAACCCATTCTCTCCCAAGTGATTTTGGTTTTATTTCGCTGTAAAATGCTAAATTGTTGAGTTCTTCGAGTAACGCTTCGTTAATTTCTCCTGATTTTCCAATTTCACCACTTTTATCATATTCAAGCCTCAAAAAGCGTGCAAAATAATTTGCAACAATATTAACCGGACAAATATCGAAAGCAATTCTTTTTTCGTTTTCTTTGTACGAAATATTGGCAAAACCACCCAAATTGATGCAAAAATCGTATTCTGCAAACAGTAATTCATCGCCAATTGGCACAAGTGGAGCACCTTGCCCTCCAAGAGCTATATCGAGTGTTCTGAAATCGCAAATTGTTGTTTTATTGCAAGTTGCAGCTATCGAAGCGCCATTTCCAAGTTGAAATGTTAATTTTTTTTCGGGTTGGTGAAAAACAGTATGCCCATGCGAAGCTATAAAATCAATATTTTCATTATAATTGCCAGTAAATAAATTTATTAGCTTTCCTAAGTATTCGCCATATTCATTGTGCAGATTTATAAATTCAAAAGCCGAGAGTTTGTGTGCTGTTTGTAATTTAATTTTCCAATCTTCTGAATATGAGTAAGTTTTAGCATTTTTTATTTCATATTTCCATTCGTTATTTTGTATTTCAAAAATAGCGTGTGCTAAATCTACACCGTCTAGTGAAGTTCCTGACATTAAGCCAATTACTGAATATTTCATTTTAGTGAATATAAAAAAAATTAAATTACAAGTGTAAAAGTTGTTTCAACATTAGGCTCTGATTTTACATTGATAGTTCCGTTGTGAAGTCTCAAAATTTGGCGCGACAAGCTTAATCCAATGCCAGAACCATTTTGCTTTGTTGTAAAAAATGGTATAAAAATTTTATCTTTTACATCTTTCAAAATGCCTTGTCCATTGTCCGTAATTTGTATAACTACCTTGTTTCTAGAGTTTTGAAATGCAGAAAGGCTTATATTACCATTTTTGTTGTTTCCAATTGCTTGTATCGAATTTCGGAGCAAATTTATTAAAACTTGTTCAAGAAGCTGCTCATCGGCTGTAATTTCAAGGTTTTTTGGCTCTACTGAAAATGAATAGTTAATTTTGCTCGTTTTGAGCGAATCTTTGTGGAGCGAAATAATTGTATTGAATAGTTTTTCGATTGGAAAAATTGAGAAATTTGGTTTTGGTATTTTTGTTAAATTGCGGTAGGTTTCTACAAAATGAATTAAACCGTTGCTCCGTTTTTCGATGGTTTGAAGAGCCGTTTGCACGTCGTTTATATTTTCAATCAAGTTTGCCGAATTTGTTTCATCTATTTGATTCACAAGGTCTTTGATAAGCACATTTGCAGTAGAAGTAAGCGATGAAATGGGCGCAATCGAATTCATAATTTCATGAGTCAGCACTCTAATCAGCTTTTGCCAAGCTTCCATTTCATGCTCGTCAAGCTCAGATTGAATGTCTTTTATTGTTACTAAAAATATGCTTAAGTTGTTAATAATAAATTCTTTAACAGAGACAGATAATTGCAAAATGTCTTCTTCCTGATTTACTTTAATGAGTGTTTTATTTCCACCTCGGAGTGTTTTTAATTCGTGTACAAGTTCTGGCGACCAAGTATTTAAATCGTTTATGTTTTTAATACGCGAAATACCAAACATTTTTTTTGCAGCATTATTAATCATTTCCACATCGCCATTTTCGCAATATGCTATAATTGAAACGTTTACGTGTTCAATTATATTTTTTAAATAATAATAATGTTCTTCTTTTTCGGAACGTATTTTTTGAAAATCTTGCATTACATTGTTAAAAGTGTCCTTAAGTTCATTAAACGTATTTCCCATTCCTTGAATCTGAAAATTATGTGTAAAATCAGCATAACGTATTGATTCTAAGAAATTTGAAACATCAATATTCGTCTTATTAACTAATTGAACCAAAGCATAAATTTGATAAAAAACAACAAATACAAGTAAAAACGAACTTGCATATAAGTTTTTGAATTTCAAATTGATATATATAAATGCAAAAATTGTAGCTGATAATAATAAAACTCTGATAATGAGGTTTATTTGAAATTTCTTAAATATCATATTTTTCCATTCTTCTGTAAAGCGAAGCACGAGTTAAACCCAGTTCTTTTGCGGCATAGCTCACATTTCCTTTGTATTTTTTCAATACTTTAATAATCACATTTCGTTCTACTTTTTCGAGATTGTAGCTTTCGAGTTCTAAATCGTCCATTTTTGCACTTTGAATTTTGCGAAGATGAAAGTCAGTGGGTTGTAAAATTGAATTATCTGACATTATGACAGCTCTTTCAATAGCATGTTGCAATTCTCGCACATTGCCGGGCCAATGATATTGTTTTAGCTCTTTAAAGGTAACCGGACTTATTTCTTTGATATTTTTTTTGTATCTTTTGGCGTAAATGGTTAAAAAATGCTTAGCCAAAAGAATTAAATCATCGCCTCTTTCGCGCAAAGGCGGAATGTGAATTTCGACTGTGTTTACTCTATAAAGCAAATCTTCTCTGAATTTATTTTCGGAAATCATGTCTTGCAAGCGCATATTTGTAGCACAAACTAACCGAATATCAATGGGTTTAGCTTTGTTTGAACCCACTCTTATCACTTCTCTACGTTCCAAAACCGTCAAAAGTTTTGCTTGCATTGGCAGCGATAAATTGCCTATTTCATCAAGAAAAAGTGTGCCTCCGGTAGCAACTTCAAAGCGTCCGGCTCGGTCAGCTCTGGCATCGGTAAATGCGCCTTTTACGTGTCCAAAAAGTTCGCTTTCAAACAACGTTTCAGTTACAGCACCTAAATCTACACTTACAAATACGTCGTCTTTTCGTTTCGATGCTTGGTGCAAAGCTCTGGCTACTAATTCTTTACCTGTTCCATTTTCGCCTAAAATCAAGACGCTTGCATCGGTTTCGGCTACTTTTTGAATTGCATCAAAAACTTTTCGCATTTCGGACGAAGTGCCAATAAAATTATCGAAAGCTTCTGCCAAAATGGCATTCAATCCTTTTTGCTTATTAATGAGTAGATTCACTTCTTTGCGTGATTCTCTTAAACGAACCGCTGCCGAAACGGTAGCAAGTAATTTTTCATTTTGCCAAGGTTTGTGTACAAAATCCGAAGCTCCTAATTTAATGGCTTTTACAGCATTTTCCACATCGCCGTAAGCAGTTATAAAAATGACAACTGCTTCTGAATCATGCTTTAAGATTTGGCTTAACCAATAGAATCCTTCTTTGCCGCTGATGGCATCTTTGGTAAAATTCATGTCCAAAAGAAAAACATCGTAGTTTTCTTTTTGGTGCATTTCAATAATATTTTCGGGTTTTTCGCTTGTGTGAATTAGCTCAAAATGAGGTTTTAACAGTAATTTTAATGCAAATAATATATCGGCATTGTCATCAACAGCTAATATTTTGCCTTCTTTTTTGTTCATATTTTAATTTTTGTAGAAGTTTTTTTGAAAAACCAAAAATAAATAAAAAAAATGAGGTGTACAAAAATGAACAGCAAAATTTTAATAAAAAATAGAAAAAATGATGTTTTGGAAAAATGAAAAGCTCGGATATGCGTTTTAATTAAAAAAGACGTAATCTAATTTAAGTGCTGTAATGCGAGAACGAATTAATTATTTTAGCCAATTATCAATTGCTAGATTAAAATATTCGCTTATTTTTATATAATGTTTAGTATTATTTGTTATAAGAGTTAGCTTATTTTCTATCGCTGTTGCTGCTATAAGTAAATCAAATTCACCCGTTGGAAATCCAATTTTTTTTAGCTTTCCGTAAATTTCAGATGCTTTTATAAAAGTTGTTCGGTTGAGTGGAATTATTTCAATCAATTTTGCAAATTCTTCAAATAAATGTAATTTTCTCGGAGAATTGGAATATTTAAAGCCTCTTAAACATTCATAATAAGTTAATTCACTGATTTTTAAATTCCCAATTCTCTCTTGATATTCGATACTATTTTTTAATGCAACTGGATTATTTTTGAGTATAAAAATTAAAATGTCAGTATCAATCAAAACTAAATTTTCTTTCATTGATATTTTCCCTTTCGTTAAAAATAACATCTACTTCTAAATCAGATTCTTCTATTGAATTGAATTGATTAATTATACGGATAAATTTTGTTATTTCCAGATTTTTATATTCATTTTCTTTATTATTTGAAGTAAAATTATCATGTTTAGTACGTAAAGAAAGATTTTTAATAAAATCTTCGAATAAAATAGAAATTGGCTTTTTCGATTGAACAGAATATGAATTTAAAAATTCATAAAGCGAACTATCTATTTGAAATGTAATCTGTTGTTGCATGGCTTAATTTTTATTGAAAAAAATAATTTCTTTTATATTTTAAGAAAAACATTTTTCTGAATGCAAATATACAAATTATTTTCAAAAAAAACAAAAAGCCAAAAGTTTTTT
>DZBP01000035.1 GCA_022729915.1 Draconibacterium orientale
TAGCTGGTTATTTCGGGCATTAGTTTTTCAAATAATTTATCGAAAAGAGTCTCCAGATTTTTGGAAAAGCCTTCGAAGGTAGCAACTTCAATAAGCCCAATAGTTTCATTTTCGAATAAAACCGGATAGATAACTAAAAATTTGGGAGTACTACTGCCAAGCCCCGAAACTACTTCAATGTATCCGTCGGGCACATTGCTTAGAATGAGTATTTTTTTGTCTTTTGCAACTTGTCCCGAAACTCCTTCACCCAGTTTTACGGGTTCAATTTTTTTTTCGGAATAATATGCGTATTTGCCGGCTAAATTAAATAAATTTTGTTTCTTATTGATTAAAAAAGCAATGGCTTGCACGCCATTTAGCTCTTTTGCTAAGCCCGAAAGCATCGTTTCAAAGTACTCATCTATTGAGTTTTGGTTTATTTTAGAATGAATCCTTTCAATAATTACGCTGTAATTAACAACGTTTTCAGCCTTTTCTTCGTTTTGAATTTCATTTAATTCAGCTTCTGTTAAGTTTGAATGCTGTTTTAGAAAATGCACTTCGTCTAAAAGTTTTTCATTTTTTTTTGAGAATTTCAAATTCATAGAAAGCATAAAAATGCTCAAAAAAGCGGCAAGTGCCGGAAAAAAATAAAAAACAGTCTGTTTTTGTTCGTGCAGTGTTCCAAAATAGAACAAACCAATACCTACAACAATCAAAACAAAAACAAAAATCGAAAGACTACGAATATTTTTCATACGTTATGCGTTAAGTTTTAAATCGTTCCATTTGAATAATTTCTCACAAAATGAATAAAAATAGAACCAAACACTCAGTTTATATTCTTTTTAAGAAACTGATAATCTGGTCAGTAGTATAAACATAATCTACACTTGTAGCAGCCATTGCAGCGGTAGGCATCGTTTTTACTTGACATTCGTCTGGCGATTGCACAATGGCAACACCTCCTGCAAGTTTAATCTGCTTTAATCCCAATGCACCGTCTTTATTGGCACCCGAAAGAATAATTCCTACTAATTTATTTTTGTACGTATAGGCAGCCGAAAAAAAAGATAAATCAATCGAAGGACGTGAATGATTTACCGGAGGTTCGGTTGATAACGAGAAAGTATTTCCTAATTCCATGTACATGTGATAATTAGCAGGCGCTAGATATATTTTGCCGGGTCTAATATGTTGTTTATCATAAGGCTCTATAATTGGCAAAGTTGATTTTATCGATAATGCTTCTTCAAATCCTGTTCTTACATGTTTTAATCTGTGCAAGCATAAAAAAATAGGAATATCAAAGCCTGCTGGTAAGTTTGCAAGTATTTTGGTTATTACTTGAAAGCTTCCTGCCGAACCTCCTATTATAACTGCTTTGTAACTCATTTCAATCTTTTTTTATTGAATTTATGAAACTGCTTAAAATTGCTATATATTTTTTTTTATTCTATAAAAAAATAAAAACTATTAGAATTGTTGTTTTTTTATATTAAAAATCAATGAAATAGTAAAAAAGTTAATTTGTTTTTTTATAAATACTTTCGTTTTCGTTTATCAGTAGAAAACTTTTTTCGTTGTTTGAACTTTCTAAATTTTCTTTTACGCCACAAATAAAAATACTTCCAATTGACATACTATCAGTAATTTTAGACATTATTGAGTTTTGCATTCGTTTGTTGTAGTATATCATTTTGTTTCGATACAACACCAAATGGTTGTTTTGTGGTGGCTCGTCGGTAATAAATTCAAATTGCTTAACATTAACACCTCTTAATAGTTCATGGTCAAAGTATGCTCTATTGTTTCGCTCTTCATAATACTCACTAAATTTGCTACTTGAGCTATATCTATTGAAGTTTGCAATATTTATTTCCATTTTTTTTATAGGAAATGCAGCTTCTTTTATTATATCAACTTGGTTTCTACCAAAGCAAGTTGCAGTAATTCTTACGTGTTCGAGCATTCCCAACTCCTTCAAAACAATGGCAAGGGTAATTAATTCATCACCTGAAGTTACTTCCGGTACCCAAATATTGCTGCCTTTTTTAACATATTGCGGAATAATATTGTCTCTTAGTTCTATCCAAAGATTTGGGTCTCTAAACATTTCTGTTTCTTCAATTGAAATGTCTGAAATAAAACGATGGATAAAGTTTTTATTGGTTGTTAAAGTAGATATTAAACTTTCGGTAGAGCGTATGTTATTGAGTACCATAGCTCTTTCTATGCTACGTACAAAAGCAGTAAATGATTTATGGCTAAAATCGATGCCATAATTATCACTGATAGCTTTAATAATATTTCTGTATTCAATAATACCTATATTGTTAATTTCTTCCATTTAAATATTTTAACCTTGTTATTAGTGTGTAAATGATTTTTTGCGAACGATTTATTTTTTAACATAAAACAAGCCTTTGCGCTTATATTTGGCTGCTACCGGACCCAGCATGCTTTCGTGTGCACCTAAAACTAAATAGCCTTTGGCAAATAAATTCTGGTGAAACATTTCAAAAATCCGAGTTTGAAGTTCATGGTTAAAATAAATCAAAACATTGCGGCAAAGGATTAAGTCAAATTTAGTGTAAAAAATATTTCCATCGTTAATTAAATCTTGCTTTCTAAAAAGCGGTTTATTTACAAGAAAATCATTCATTTTAAGTAAATCTTTATTTTGATCTACCTGAAAATATTTTGTATAGGGCACATTCACTACATCTTCGTAGTTGAAAGGATTTTCATTGATTACTTTATCGAAATTATCTAAATAATCGATATTAAAACGATATTTGTATTCACCTTTTTTGGCTACATTCAACACATCAGTGTTCAAGTCTGTTGCAAAAACGTTGGCTTTTTCAAACAGCCCCATTTCATTTAAAAGTATCAACATCGAATAAACTTCTTGCCCTGTAGAACAACCTGCATGCCAAATGTTTATAACGCTTTGGTTTTCAAATTTATTTAAAACTCTAAAGCGTAAAGCTTGCCATGTACTTGGGTCTCTAAACAGTTCAGTAGTATTTACTGTGATGTCTTTTACAACTTTTTCGAGAAATTCGGGGCTCGATTTTACTTTACTAATCAAAGCCGGCAATTCCATTCGATTATCAGACAATATTTTATCTATTCTGCGCGCAAAAGAGCGCTCAGAATAATCTGAAAAATCGTAAGTTGAAATTTTTTTTACAACATTTATAAATAATGTAATTTCTTCTTTTGAAAGCATATTTATAGTTTATTCAAAATCCATTTGAGTTATTTGAATAATCAAAGATATATAATTTTTTTAAAATAACACGAACTTTTTTTTTATGTTACTTTTTTTTTATAATTTTTTCTTTGCTTTTTAAATTCATTTTTTCCTAAAAATAAGAGTTTTAAACAGATTCCTTAGTACTATGTTGCTTTAACTTTTTTGTTGTTAGCAAATTACTTTATTTGGTGCTCTTTATTTTGGGTTAAAAAATCTGTTCAAATTTATAAATTTTTATTTTAACTTAAAAGCTATTTTTCATTTTCTTTTTATTTTTCTATTTTTTTTAAAGGTAACCTATCAATTTGTAGCTTACAATTCCTACCAATTCGTGCAGAATATAATCCCATTTATACAACTGGCTTGCCGACGGAATCAATTGATTTATTGTTAGTTTCGGTTCATTGCCTAGTTGGTCGGCTGCAAAACTTTCGATTTCGAATCCTTCTTTCTGAAAACATGCTCTTGCACGCTTTATATGGTACGAAGAAGTAATTAATAGGTAAGTTGCCTTTTTTTCTTTGGGCTTTAACTTTTGTGCTGAAAATACTGCATTTTGGTGTGTATTAGCCGATTGGTATTCTATTAAAATTTTCTCTTCTGGTACGCCATAAAGTTGAAGTTGCTTTTTTAAGAATACCGATTCTATAAGTTCTAACTCGGAAGTATCTTTATTTCCTGCCGAAATAAAAATAGTATCTATTTTTCCACTTTTGTAGAGTTCAAGTGTTGATAATAAGCGTGTTATATTGTTAGAATACTTAATTTGCTTAGTATTGGAGTCAAAACTTGCTATACCTCCTAAAAGAATTCCGTAATTAAATTTGCCAATTTTAGCTATTTTACTTGCCTCTTCTTCTATAAAATCTGAAAAAAAGTTTAAAATTAAAGGGCTGGTAAAAAAATAGAAAAATGAAAGCATTGAAATGAAAAATATTTTCTTTTTTTTTGAAAAATAGCTCCAAATAATTAAAATAAACATAAATAATACAGGAGAAAGAAAAATAGTTAGTAATTTTGAAATTGTGTAAAACATTTTAAATTAGATTTTTAACGTTATATATTTATTTTTTTCAACAAAAATATGTTATGTAACACCTCACTATATATTTTGTAACATATTATGAATTTGCTAAAAATTAATTTTTTAAAATATATTTGCTCACTTTTTTGGCAAATGTTTATACTATATGGCAAATGCCGAGATTTTTTATTGCGAAGCAAGTATTTGGTTTATTTACAGAAAAATAAAACATTAAAGTATAACCTTTTTGCATTCATTAATGTTGATAAAAAAGAGATTATTTAAAGCATAAGTACTATAATAATTTAAAAAAAATATTTGTTATTTGTTGATAATAAAACACATGGCTGTATTTAATTTAAAATATTTTTTAGCTTGTTATTTAAATACAATCGGAAATTTATCAAATAATTTTATAAATTTTAGTTATTTTTAAATCTAAGCAAAATTAAAAAATTCTTTAATTAAATACTTAGTTTTAAAATTAAAAAAACAATATAAATTTTAAAAAAAAGAATATAGAAAAAGCTAAACAATTATAAAAAAAAGACCAATGAAAGAAACTGAAATTCAATTCAATCCGAATAAATTAATTCGTTTTCTAAATAAACCCGCTGAGGAATTTACAAAAGACGATATTATGAAATTTATCATTGAAAACAACATAGAAATGATAAATTTTAGATATGCCGGAGGTGATGGTAAATTAAAGACATTAAATTTTGTAATTACAAGCAAAAGTCATTTAGAAAGCATACTTACTACCGGCGAACGCGTCGATGGTTCAAGTTTGTTTTCGTTTATCGAAGCTGGTTCGAGCGATTTATATGTTATTCCACGCTTTGAAACCGTTTATCTCAATCCTTTTGCTCAAGTACCAACTGTCGATATTTTCTGTTCGTTTTTCAACAGCAATGGAGAACCATTAGCAAGTTCGCCAGAAAATATTTTGGTAAAAGCAGATAAATTTTTTACCGAAAAAACAGGTTACAAATTCAAAGCGCTAGCCGAGCTAGAATACTACGTAATTAGCGACATCAACAATTTATATCCTACTTCTGACCAAAAAGGTTATCACGATTCGCATCCTTTTACAAAATGGGAACATTTGCGCATCGAAGCCATGCGTTTGATAGCTCAGTGTGGTGGAAAAATTAAATATTCACATTCCGAAGTTGGTTGCTTTAATACTGAAAACCAATATTTTGAACAACACGAAATTGAATTTTTGCCCACAAGCGTAATTGAAGCAGCCGATATGGTTATGCTTTCAAAATGGATTTTAAGAATGTTGGGAGATAAATACGGAGTTACTATTACTTTTGCTCCTAAAATAAGTGTTGGAAAAGCCGGAAATGGAATGCATATACACATGCTACTGCAAAAGGACGGAAAAAATGTAATGTCGGAAAATGGAAAATTGAGCGATATTGCTAAAAAAATGATAGCCGGAATTTTAGATGTAGCCGGCGCTCTTACTGCTTTTGGAAATACAGTTCCTACATCATATTTGCGCCTTGTGCCACACCAAGAAGCACCTACAACCGTTTGTTGGGGCGACCGTAACCGCTCGGTACTTATCAGAGTACCACTCGGTTGGCTTCAAAATGCTGACGGAATGATTTCAATAGCAAATCCGCAGCAGCCAAAGCCTGAGAGCACTCCAAACAGCAAGCAAACAGTCGAATTTAGAGCTCCAGATGGCTCAGCCGATATTTACATGTTGCTTGCCGGATTGGTAGTAGCTGCACAGCATGGTTTAGAAATGAAAAATTCGTTACAACTAGCTGATATGTTGTATGTTGATTATAACATTCATGCTGAAGAAAACAAAGCAAAAGTTGTTGATTTTGCCAATTTGCCCGAATCATGTTGGGAGTCTGCCGAAATGCTAAATGACCACATTTTGCTTTTTGAAAAAAACAACGTTTTCCCACGCGGAACGATTATGGAAGTAATTAAAAAACTCAAATCATATCACGATATCGATTTGAGCGAAAGACTTTATGGTAAAAATAATGAAATTAAAACGCTTGTAGATAGATATTTGCATACGCGCTAATTTCATGAAAAAATATACTTACAATTTTTTTTTAGAACAATCGAGAACACTTTTATTTTTGAGGCGTTGCACGTTTTGTGCAATGCCTTTTTTTATACTAGAAAATTATTAAAATCGATTAAGTATTGATTTCCATTTATTTTCATAAAAATAACTATTTGTGCTTTTTTTGGATTCATATTTGCAAATTGAAAATATTTTTTATACTTTTACTAATTATTTCAAAGATAAGAACTGAAAAATAAATGATTGAAAATTACGACATAGAATTGGAAATGAGGAAATTCATTTCACCAGAATTCGTTTTTGGAATCGATTCACGTTTCAAAGCCGCTAATTTCTGTAAAAAGTTAGGTGCTCGTAAAATATTTTTAGCAACCGACAGCCGAATTTTGAAAACATTTTGGTTTGTAGAAATATTAACCAGCTTGCAAAAAATTGGGCTAGAATATACTATTTTCTCTGCTATTTCGCCCAATCCGCGCGATTTTGAGGTGATGGCTGGCTCCGAAATTTACAAACAAGAAAAATGCAATTTAATTTTAGCAGTAGGAGGCGGTAGCGTCGTTGACTGCGCTAAAGGTGTTGGCATAGTGGTAAGTAATTTGCAACATATTCGCAATTTTGAAGGTGTGGATATGTTTACAAACCCCATTCCACCAATGGTTTGCGTGCCCAGCACTGCTGGAGCATCGTCAGATGTTTCGCAATTTGCTATCATTAATAATTTTGAAGGCAAATATAAAATGGTACTCATTAGCAAAGCTTTAGTTCCAGACGTATCCATTCTCGACCCGCTCGTTTTAACCACAAAAGACTCATATTTAACTGCTTGCAATGGAATGAATGCCCTTTCGCATGCTATAGAAGCTTATGTTTCGAGCGCTGCTTCAGAATTTAACAATCTTCATGCCTTAGAAGCTATTCGATTGATTAACAATAATTTCGTTCAATGTTTGAGCGATTTGAATAATTTACAATTTAGAGCAAAAATGATGCTTGCCAGTTT
The DNA here is from genome assembly GCA_022729915.1 of Draconibacterium orientale. GTDB lineage: Bacteria > Bacteroidota > Bacteroidia > Bacteroidales > JAIFNL01 > JAIFNL01. The sequence continues at coordinate 7,343 of DZBP01000035.1, forward strand.
GTATGCCGGTTTAGCTTTTTCCAATGCTAGCTTGGGGTGCGTGCATTCTATGTCGCATAGTTTGGGTGGATTCTTGGATTTATCGCATGGCGAGTGCAATGCTATTTTGTTGCCGCATGTGGTTGATTTTAACTTTTCTTCGGCTTCTTACAAATATCGAAAAATAGCGGAAGTTCTAAATTTGAATACTTTAAACTCAAATGATAGTGAAGTAAAACAAAAATTGATAAATTACTTATTAAATCTAAAAGAAAAAGTAAATATTAAAACAAGTCTGAAAACCAAAGGAGTAAGTTCTGATTTAATACCTACTCTTGCTTCAAATGCCATCAACGATCCGTGCAACGCTACGAATCCGCGACCACCAAAGAGAAAAGATTTAGAAACGATATTTACCCAAGCAATGTAAGCATGGAAGAAAATTGGGAGAAATATAAGCAAAAAATAATGGGTTTGGGAGATGAATCTTTCAAAAAAAGTTATTACCCCGAATTGCAAACTAAAATAACTGAATTAGAATCAGTTAATTCAAATTTGCAAACCATTTTCGATAGCACAAGCGACGGAATTGTAATACATGACAAATTCGGAAAAATTTTATCAATTAATAGGAAAGCTAGTGAAATGCTGAATATTAATAAAGAAAAAGTGCATGATTTTTCTATTGCCGATTTCTTTTCTAAAGATATTAATTTCACAGAGTTATACACCATTTGGGAAGATGTTTTAAAGGGGAAAACTTTTTCGATTGAATCGGCTATTAATCAACACGATACACAAAAGAAATTTTTTGTACATTTAGCCATGAATAGGGCTTTTTGGTATGGAAAAGATGTAATTGTTGCAATTTTAAGCGACTTTACTCAGCGTATAAAGTATGAAAACGAACTGATAATTGCCAAATCAAAAGCAGAAGAAAGTGATAGATTAAAAACTGAGTTTTTGCGTAACATTTCGCACGAAATTAGAACTCCCATGAATGGAATTATTGGTTTTGCAAATTTGGTAAATAGACCCGATATTTCAGAAAAAGACAGAGGAAATTTCATTTCTATTATTTTAAAAAGTGGTAACAGATTAATGAGAATTATTGACGATATTCTTGAAATCTCAAAATTAGGTGCAAAGCAAGTAGATGTAAATGAGACAGATGTGAATATTTTCGATTTGCTTACCGAATTATTTAGCATTTACCTCGAAAAAGCTCAGGAACGTGGCATCGAATTATTACTTAAAAAAGAAACGGGGTATAAAAAATGCCGGATTTATACAGATAGGCAAAAATTAACTCGTATTATTAGCAATCTGCTCGAAAATGCAATTCGCTTTACACACGAAGGATATGTTGAGATAGGTTGTGGTTTGAAAAATAATCTGGTAGAAATCTATATTAAAGATACTGGAATAGGAGTAGAGCTCGATAAACAAAAAATCATTTTTGAACGATTTTCTCAAGCTGAAAAAGGATTGACTCGCAAAATTGGTGGGCTGGGTTTGGGGCTAGCTATTGCACGCGAAAGTGCTTTATTGCTTGGCGGAGATATTCGCTTAGAGTCTGAAGCTGATGAAGGTTCTACTTTTTTTGTCATTTTACCCTACAAACCAGTTATTTCTGACTATCAAATTGAAGCCATGAAGCAAGTGGAAGTTGCTAAAAAAGAGAAATATACAATTTTAGTAGTAGAAGACGAAGACGAAAATTATTTTTACATCGAAACTCTTTTTAAAATAAAGCTAAAACATCCTTATCAAATTTTACATGTCGAAAATGGATTAGAGGCAGTAGAAATTTGCAAAGTAAACCCAGAAATTGATTTTGTTTTGATGGATTTGAAAATGCCAATTTTAGATGGTTATGAAGCAGCCGAAAAAATAAAGGAAATTAGACCTAATTTGCCTATTATTGCGCAATCTGCTTATGCTTCTAAAGACAACAAAGCACATGCTGCAATTGCCGGTTGTAACGATTTTATTGCAAAACCAATTAGCTTGGAAACTTTTTCTAAAATAATCGAAAAATATTTAGCAGAATAACCTATTTTTGAGTTAATACTTTCAAATAGTCAGAGCATATTTTACGAGTTTCATTAAAATTGGTATAGTCATTTTTTAAGTCAAAAGTATTGATATTGTATGGATTCTGAATAATAACAGTTTCGTGTACACACCAAGTATTTTGGCAATTGCTATTATCAGCATTTACTTCCAATGCACTACAATTTGACCCTAATTTTGCCACCCTTAGCATTTCGTCTTTGTTGGGTGAGTATATTCCTGTTTTATTATCAAAAGCATAAACACCATAGATTGCTCTAAAGTGTTGGATATGTGATTGTTGTAAACTTGTCCATTTGTATTTTTCTATACCTAATCCGCCATCGAGATTAAAATAACTTACTTTATTTTTAACATAAACAAACTGATTTATAGAATCTAAAGCAAAAAGAAAATTTAAAAAGTCATGTGCAACATAAGCACCGCTCGAATGAGCAACTACAATAATATGTGTTTTTTTAGAAATTTTCTGGGATTTCAAAATGTCGGTTATTTTTTCAGCAAGTAGCTTTGAGTTGATTTCTCTGTCTTTGTACAACGAATTTTGTGGACCTTTTACTGCAAATAAATGTTTGATTTTTATGCTTTTAGGAACTTGTGTGCTTAAATTTTCAAGCCAAGTGCAAACCCAGTTTTTTTCAGCTGTCCAACCACCGAACGCAATAAAAATTGAATTTGCATTTTGGTTTGTAAGCTTTGTGTAGGCAATTCCATTGTCAATTTCAGTCCATTTCAGACTTTGACTAAACGAATGACTTCCAATGGATAAAAGCAAAATAATCAGAAAATTTTTCATAGTAAACTATAAGTTCCGTATTTGTAAATTGTTAGATTTTAAACTGTTTTTTTACCTGTTTATTTTAATCGATGATTTCTTCAATTTGATATTTATTTCTATCGTTAGAGCTTCTAGAAATTAATTCAGCTAAAAATCCTGTTATAAATAGTTGGGTGCCAAATATTATAGCTAAAAGCCCAAGGAAAAATAAAGGTCTTTCGGTCATTTTATATTCCAAAAATACAAATTTAGCTATACTCAAATAAGCTAAAATAAAAAATCCTAAGGCAAAACTCATCGAGCCCCAAAGACCAAAGAAGTGCATCGGACGCTTTGAAAATTTAGAAATAAATGTGATAGATAGCAAATCCAAAAAGCCATTAATGAAGCGTTCTATTCCAAATTTAGTGCTTCCGTATTTTCTTTTTTGATGAATAACTACTTTTTCTCCGATTTTGGTAAATCCTGCCCTTGCAGCTAAAACGGGAATCCAACGATGCATTTCACCATAAACTTCGATTGTTTTTACCACATTATTTTTGTATGCTTTGAGTCCGCAATTAAAATCGTGTAGCGTTAAACCGCTTGCTTTTCGGGCTGCCCAGTTAAAGAGCTTGCTAGGCAAATTTTTTGCAAAAACAGGGTCGTACCGCTTTTTTTTCCAACCCGAAACCAAATCGAAGCCTTCATTTTTTATCAAGTTGTAGAGTTCTGGTATTTCATCTGGGCTGTCTTGTAAATCTGCGTCCATTGTTATAACTACCTCTCCTTGAGCTGCTTCAAAACCTACAAAAATGGCTGCCGATTTACCATAATTTCTACGGAATTTAATTCCTTTTACCGATTTATTTTTCTCTTTAAATTCTTTTATTACTTGCCATGAAGCGTCTCGACTACCGTCGTCAACTAAAATTATTTCGTACGTATAGTTGTTTTCCGACATTACGCGTTCTATCCAACTAACAAGTTCTGGTAGCGACTCTGCTTCGTTGAGCAAAGAAATGACGATTGAAATATTCATTGTTTTATATGTTTATTTTTTCTGAATGAATGAAAAAAATATCTTTTTATTTATTAATTTTATTTGAAAATTTATTCTATTTAATCGTAAAAACGCCACAAAACTCCCCAATGTAAAGTCATTTTTTCTGTTGGGTATAAGTACGTTGTGTACGAATGTGACTTATCCCAAAGAGTGTTCATATTTCTAAAATTTACAAAAAGCAAAACTTTTTTAACTTTAAAATTTACATAAACAGAAAGCATAGGGTAATTCCCACCTTTTGAATCAATTAGTTCGCTTGCATTTTGTGTGTTCTGATAAAACTGACCGATAGCCGGACTATAAGCCGGTAATGTATAGCTGCTTGTGAATTCGGCTTCTATTCCTGATTCAACTTTTAAAGCATTGTTAAATAAATAATAGGATGCAAAAAACTGAGTATTGTAAATAAAATCTGGTATCTGTAATATATTTTTATCTGAAATAAGTTGGTAAATAATGTTGTTTGTCCATTTGAATTTACCAATTGCAAAATCCTTGTTCATTTTGACGGATATTACATTTATTCGTTTTTCCGATTGTTTTGGGGTTGAAAGGCTATCGAAATAGATAAAATTGTCAATATTAGCAAGTTGCATTTGCACTATGGATTTGTATTTAGGATACGAAACTTCAAAACTTGCATGAATTTTATTTTCTTTATCAAAACTGTTTTGCCAATTGAAGTGGTTTGAATTGAAATTTTCATAAAGGAAATAAGGTGTTGAATTACTGTAATTTCCATTTATCAAAATTATAATTGAATCCTTTTTTACTGAAAAAATTCGTTCCAAGTTTCCTGTAAAAAGTAAATCGCCAGCGCGTTTACCCAAAACAAAAAATTCAGCTTCAAAGTTCCAATCCCATTTTTTAGAAGAATAGTCAAACAAAGCTCCGCCAAAGCTTGTATTAGTGTAGTCATAGTTTTTAGGTCTGGACAAAAAATCAGGATTAAAAATAAAATTTTCGGGCAATTCACCACCCCAGTTAGAGCCGTATTTTATAAATTCATTTTTTACATAAGCACGAACTCTAAATTTGAATTTAGATTGTTGATTTTCATTTAATTGCAATTGAAATACATTTTCAAACTTTGTAAATGCAACAGAGTCGTAGGTGAAACTAGCCTGCTGGTAACTTGGGTAAAAAGCGTTTGTTGCATTGGTTTCGTCAGAATAAGTTCTAAAGCTTCTTTTAATTTTGAGAGTATGATTTAGAGATGCGAAAGGAACAAAAACAGTATCGAAAACTGTTGAATCAGCTTTTTCATGGTCCAAAACTTTAGTTTCATTCACTTTTGTAATACCAAATTTGTATTTTTGATGAATCATTAAGCCAATTGTATTCAATTTAAGCTTAGTATCGCTTAAATTTATAGGGTCAATTTCTGCATTTGGCACAAAATATTCTTCTTTTATGCCTCCATTTTGGTTATTTTGTATTTTATTCAATGCAAAATTCGATTGTAAATTGTAACGCGTACCAAAGTAACTAACCCAAGCACCAGCCGAATTTATAATTGCTGTGTTGTTGGTCATTTGTCCTTTTGAATTAATTACATCGTAACGGAATCCAACATTCAGTTTGGGGTTTATATTTTGTGTATGTAATATGGTTAAAACCTGTTCGTTAACTTGCTTCGTACTACCTGAGTGCATTATGTAGGTGAAAGGCAAATTTGTGCTATAAAATGCGAGATTTTCGTTAGTAATCAAATAGTTAACGTATTGATTTTCAAATATAAAATCATAACTATTTTGTGAATTAAAGAAAAAATTTGATTGGCTAGCTAAGCCAATGTTTCCAAGCCTTGCCGACGAAACTGAATTTTGCTTTAATTTATCGTAAATATGAAAATCTGTTATAAAAGTATCAACTTCAAAGGGTTTGTTGTGCAATAATCTGTCTTGAAATATCCAACTATTAATATGCCCTACAATTGTATCGCCACTTAATCTGCCAGTTAGTAAGCGTTCTTTAGTTTTATTTTTTGATGTATCAGATTGTGTAACATTCTCGTCATTAGTTGACTGGGAATTAAAAATGCCATTTGTTCCTCTTATTTGAGAAAATACACTAATTTGGAGTAAAAAAAAGAATATAAAAAAAATATATTTCATAAAAAAATAAGCTATTTAAGACGTTTCAATTAATGAATTTCATTCTCATACAATGCTTTAGTTTGAATTCATAATTAGAAATTTTTTTTGCAAAGATAAATATTCACATTGATTATATTGAATTTATTGAAAAAATCTTTAAATTTGTTTTAGTATTGAGAGCCGTTTTTTTTTTGAAATTTACGTTTTGATGTTTTGTTAAATTATTGATATATTGCATTATGTATTGGTTATTTTTTCGAAAAAACGATTTCTTTTTGTTTGAATTTGCTTTATTTTTATAAACTTTTAACTTTTAAAATTCAAAGAAAGGATAAAAAATGTTTTCATTTTATAAGGTGAATAATTTGATAATATTTGCCTTTTTATTTAATAAAGTTAAATTATTTATCTTTGTATTTTAATTATATAAAACGAACTGAAAAAAAATGTAATTATGGATTATAAAAAAGCAGTAGAAAATATCCGACATATTTTAAAAGAATACGTTAAAAATGCAGGTTTAAAATCGCTTGTAATTGGTCAGTCAGGTGGAATTGATAGCGCACTTTGTACTGTTTTAGCGAAGCCTGTTTGTGATGAACTTGGAATTCAATTAATTAGTCGTTCGATAACTATTGTTACCAATAAGCCCGAAGAATTTGAAAGAGCTAATAATATTGGAAAATATTTTGCACACAATCACAGATATATTGATTTATCCGATGCTTTTCATTCGTTGGAGAAAATGGTGATGGAAGATTTTGAAAATGAAGATATTAAATCTTTTGATTACCGTTTAAGATTGGGCAATGTTAAGGCACGTACACGTATGATTTATTTGTACGAATTGGCATCAAAATACAAGGGAATGGTACTTTCAACCGACAATTATACAGAGCTTTTGCTTGGTTTTTGGACACTTCATGGCGATGTTGGCGATTATGGTATGATTCAAACCCTTTGGAAAATGGAAGTGTATGAAATGGCAAAATATTTAGCCTCGCAAATGGAAAATAAAGAGGCATCAGAAGCACTATTAGCTTGCGTTGCAGCTACACCTACCGACGGTTTAGGAATAACCAATTACGACTTAGACCAAATAGGAGTAAGTACGTATGCCGAAGTGGACGAAATTTTGAAGAAAATTGAAAGAGGCGAAACTACTGATTTAGAAAATAATAAAGTTTTTATTCGGAACCGAAATTCTGCATTCAAGCGCACAAATCCTTACAATATTCCGCGAAATTTGATTGTTGATTAGATAAAAAAAATGTGCTACTACAAACTAAATTGTAATTAATTTAGTTTTAATTGAGTAAAATGCTTTGTTTTTTATTAAAAACCTTACGAAATGGAAAGATTAACGTATAAGCAAATAAAAGAAAAAGTAGGCGAATCGTGGGCATTGATTTACAATCCTATCTATTCACAAAAAACCGGAAAACTTTTACGGGGAGAGCTGATTGGTTTTTCTGAAGATAAGGACTATTTGGCTTTAGTTGTAGAAAAAGAAAAGCGTAAAAATTTACACTTTTCAATTGTTTGGTTTGGTGAAGAAGTTGATGAAAAAATACTTTTAAATTTCTTTTAGATGGTTGATAATTTTGAAATTAAGTATAGAAAAATTCCTATTAATGTTTCTATTTATGGTGTAGAAAAGATTGGATATTTTACTTTTATTATCGATACTGGCGCAAGCCATTCTTTAATTGATGCAAAGTTGATTAAATCATTGGGGTATTCAAAAAATGACTTTTTTAAAACCGAGCGGTTAAATGGTTTTGCTGGAAATTCGATTTCAGTAGATTTTTTGAAAGTAAAGACATTCAATTGCTTAGGTCTGATAAGGCGAAATTTTGAAATAGGTGCGATGGAGTTTAGTCCACGTGCTTTTTACGATGGAATTTTAGGTATAGATTTTTTTCTAAATCATATTTTGTGTGTTGATTTTAAAAAAGGTAAAGTTAAGTTAGATATTTAAATTGCAGATATTGAGATACTTCGTTCAGCTTTCATACAAAGGTACACAATTTCACGGTTGGCAAGTTCAGCCCAATGCGGTTAGTGTGCAAGCAGTTTTAAATAAGGCATTTAGCACTATTCTGCGGCAAAATATTGATTTAACTGGCGCAGGAAGAACCGATACGGGGGTTCACGCTTCATTTTTTATTGCTCATTTTGATGTAAATGAAGAAATTAGCGATATCGAAAAGCTAAAATTTGCGCTAAATAATTTGTTACCTTTTGATATTGCTATTCAAAAAATCTATCTGGTTGCTGACGATTTGCATGCTCGTTTTTCGGCTAAAGAGCGTGAATATCAGTATTTTATATCAATTCAGAAAAATCCGTTTCTAATGGAAACAAGTTATTATTTGCAGCGCAAATTAGATTTGGATTTAATGAACAACGCCGCTCAAATCTTGTTTGAATATACTGATTTTACGAGTTTTAGCAAATTGCATACCGACGTGCAAACCAATAATTGCAAAATTTATAAAGCACAGTGGGAGAGGCACGATGCAACATTAATTTTTACTATTAGAGCTGACCGTTTTCTCCGAAATATGGTGCGTGCAATAGTCGGTTCGTTGGTAGATGTTGGAATGCAAAAATCTGATTTGCAAAAATTTAGAAATATAATTGAAAGTAAAAATCGTTCAAATGCTGGTTTTTCTGTGCCAGCAAAAGGGCTTTTTCTTACTGATATTGTTTATTAGATATTTTATTTTTTTTAGTTGTTGATTACTAATAGATTGAATAGTTTTTTTTATTTTTTTAGTCTTATAAAAATAGTTTGACAAATTAGTAATTTGACTCTTTTAACAATTAAGTTGTAAATTTATGAAAAATAATTTGAGAATTATAAATCTTTTTCTATTTTTATCTTTTTATTTGACTGCATGTGATATACTTGCACAAAAAACGGATACTAATGACAGTAATAAAAAAGATAATTATATGAAATTAAACGAATTAACAGCAGAAGAAAAGGCTGTAATTATAAACAAAGGGACTGAAATTCCATTTACCGGAATTTACAATAATTACTGGAAATCAGGTACTTATAACTGCAAACAATGTGGTACACCATTGTACAATTCGAGCGACAAATTTGATGGGCATTGTGGCTGGCCCTCGTTTGACGATGAAATAAAAAATGCGGTAAAAAGTATTCCCGACAAAGATGGCAGAAGAACAGAAATTGTGTGTGCTAATTGTGGAGGTCATTTAGGTCATGTGTTTGAAGGAGAAGAATTTACAGACAAAAATTTGCGACATTGTGTAAATTCCATTTCGCTAACTTTTACTCCCTTAGAATTGAAAAATGAAAAAATTAAAAAGGCATATTTTGCTGGTGGGTGTTTTTGGGGAATGGAATATTATTTTGCAAAGGCAAAAGGTGTTAAGCAATGTGAAGTAGGCTATATAGGAGGAAAAATTGAAAACCCAACTTATGAGCAAGTTTGTAGTGGAAAATCAGGACACTACGAAGCAATAGAAGTTGTTTATGATTCTGAGAAAACAGATTATGAAACACTTGCACGTTTATTTTTTGAAATTCATGACCCAACTCAAACTGATGGTCAAGGTCCCGATATTGGGGAACAATATTTGTCCGTTGCATTTTATTCATCTGAAAGTGAAAAGATTACGCTTCTTAGATTGATAAAACTTTTGCAAGCAAACGATTACGATGTTGCGACTGGACTTTTACCCGTTACTACTTTTTGGCGTGCCGAAGATTACCATCAAGAATATTATCAAAAGCATGGAAAAAAGCCGTATTGTCATGGATATGTTAAACGATTTTGATTGTTGAAAATCAAGATATTAAAATTTTATTTCATAATTTTCTTTTTTCGATTAGTTTTTTTTGTGTATTGTTTTTTTTGAACAAACAAATTTTTTTACAGGATTTTTTTGTAACAAAAACATGTTTCTTAACAGCTTGCATAGCAATTTTAGAAGCGTATATTTGTAACATAAATTTTCAAAAAAAACACAAAATTAATACCTAGAATTATAAATTTTTATAGGTATTAATTTCAAAAAAATAAACCAAAAATACATTTTATGAAAAGAAAGAATATTATCATTATTGGTGCAGCCGGTAGAGATTTTCACAATTTTAATGTTTATTACAGAGGTCAAGCTCATTTTAATGTAGTTGCTTTTACAGCAGCTCAAATTCCTGATATCGATGGTAGAAAATATCCTGCCGAATTAGCTGGCGAATTGTATCCTGAAGGCATACCAATTTATGCAGAATCGGAACTTGCTCGTTTGATTAAAGAGTTAAAAGCCGACATTTGCGTATTTTCGTACAGCGATGTTACTTATCAGAAAGTAATGAGTGTGAGCGCAATAGTGAATGCGGCTGGTGCAAGTTTTGTGCTTTTGGGAACAGATGCTACAAAACTACAAAGCACAAAACCGGTTATTTCGGTTGGTGCAGTGCGCACAGGTTGCGGAAAAAGCCAAACTTCGCGTCGTGTGATAGAGCTTTTGATGGAAAAAGGTTTGAAAGTGGTAGCTGTTCGTCATCCAATGCCTTATGGCGACTTGGTTGCTCAAAAAGTGCAACGTTTTGCAAAAGTTGAAGATTTGGCAAAACACAAATGTACTATCGAAGAGATGGAAGAGTATGAACCACACGTAGTTAGAGGTAATGTGATTTACGCAGGTGTTGATTATGAAGCTATTTTGCGTGCTGCCGAAAATGACCCAGATGGTTGCGATGTGGTGCTTTGGGACGGCGGAAACAATGATTTTCCGTTCTATAAAGCTGATTTAGATATTACTGTGGTTGACCCTTTGCGACCAGGACATGAATTGACTTATTATCCGGGCGAAGTTACTTTGCGCAATGCTAATGTAGTAGTAATCAATAAAATGGATACTGCTTCACCTGAAGGAATTCAGCAAGTACGTGAAAGTATTGAAAAAGTGAATCCAACCGCAATTGTAGTTGATGCTGCTTCACCAATAGCTGTTGATAATGCTAGCCTTATCAAAGGAAAACGTGTTTTGGTGGTGGAAGATGGACCGACTTTGACGCACGGCGAAATGAAAATTGGCGCAGGAACTGTTGCTGCTAAGAAATTTGGTGCTGCTCAACTAGTTGACCCACGTCCGTTTGTAAAAGGAAAACTTGCCGAAACTTTTCAAATTTATCCAAACATAGGTACTTTATTGCCAGCTATGGGTTATTCGGCTCAACAACTTGCTGACCTTGAAGAAACTATCAATACAACAGATTGCGATTCAGTAATAATCGGAACTCCAATTGATTTGGGTAGAATTTTGAAAATTAACAAACCTTACACACGTGTTTTCTACGATTTGCAAGAAATTGGTAAGCCTTCTTTGGTTGAAGTGCTTGATGATTTTGTTGCTAAATTTGTAAAATAAAAAAAGAGAAGAGCTTGTCTAAAAATCAAAAAAAATATCACCTTCTGAAAATTCAATTGTCTGTATTTTAGTATAATTCTACAAAGCAGATAATTGAATTATTCAGAAGATGACTTTTTTATACTGGCTTTTTTTTGTTTAAACTTTTGCCAAAGCTTGTTCTAAATCGGCAATAATGTCATTTACACTTTCTATTCCTACCGAAAAACGAACCAAACCATCAGTAATATCAGCAGTTTCACGCGCTTCTTTTGATAATCCGGCGTGTGTCATTGAAGCTGGATGCTGAATTAAGGTTTCAACACCACCCAACGAAACGGCTAAAATTGCTAAATGCACGCTGTTCATCAATGTTTTACCAGCTTCAAAACCACCTTTTAGTCCAAAACTAATCATAGAACCAAAACCAGTCATTTGTTTTTTTGCAAGTTCAAATTGAGGGTGAGAAGCAAGCCCTGGATATTTTATCCAATCAATTTTGGGGTGTTTTTCTAAATAATCGGCTATTTTTCTTGCATTTTCTTCGGCACGTTCTTGTCTGATTGATAGAGTTTTAACTCCTCTAATTACCATAAAAGCTTGATGTGGATCCATGTTTGTGCCAAGCATAATCATGGCTTTTCGTATTTTGGCATCGAGTTCTTGAGTTTTTGAAACAATAACTCCACCCACAATGTCGGCATGTCCGTTGATGAATTTTGTAACTGAATGTAAAACTACATCAGCACCCAAATTCAGTGGTTTTTGCAAAAAAGGAGATGAAAATGTATTGTCCACAACTACTACAATTCCTTTTTCTTTTGCAATTGCAGCACAAGCCTCAATATCAGTCAAAAGCATAGTTGGATTGGAAGGAGTTTCTAAGTAGAGAACTTTTGTATTGGGTTTGATTGCCGCTTTAACTTTCTCAATATCAGAAGTATCAACATACGACGATTCTACTCCAAAATTTGCATAAAAACTTTCCATAACTCCGCGCGAAGGACCATAAACTGAATTGGTGCTAACCATGTGGTCTCCAGTTTTTAGCAAAGCAAAATATACTGAATTTACTGCGCCCATACCCGATGCAGTTGCAATTCCACGGTAACCATTTTCAAGTTCTGCAATATTTCGTTCGAGTGCGTCTATGGTTGGATTTCCTATACGTGTGTAAATGTAGCCTTTATCTCGTCCGGCAAAAAGGTCGGCACCATGCTGTGCATTTTTAAATGCAAAGGTAGATGTCTGATAAATAGGCACAGTAGCACTACCAAATTGGTCTTCGTACCCGCCTGCATGTACTAATTTTGTATTGAAATCCATGTTTGTTGTATTCATCTTGTTTTTGTTATTGGTTATAATTGAGGGAATTATCCCTTTTTTTGTACTTTTCAGTTTTCTATTTGTGAAATTTAATGACATTAAAATTAAAAACAAAAGTATAATTTAATTTTAAAAAAACGAGGACTATTTATGTAAAAAAAATCACGTTTTGTTTTAATCATTTTGACTAATTTATAAAAATAAATAAAATATTCTCGACGCATAGCGTTTTTGGTTTAAAAATAAAATAAATGTTTTATATTTGCACATTGTTTGAAAAGAAGGCATTCAATAGGAATATTTTAGTTTTATTAAAAAAAGATTGTACTAAATGTTTTGTTTTCGAGCTTGTTTTTGACTTAAATAAATAATAGATAAATGAAACAGTTTAAATTAGTTGATATTATTACTGGTTGGGCAGTTTTTGCTATTGCACTGGTAGTGTATATTTTAACACTAGAACCGACTGCAAGTTTTTGGGATTGCAGCGAATTTATTACCACAGCTTATAAGCTAAATGTAGGACACCCGCCGGGCGCACCCTTATTTATGATTATGGCGCGTTTTGCCAGTTTATTTGCATTCGGAAACCCCGAAAATGTTGCGTATATGATTAATTTAATGTCAGCACTTACAGCTGCATTCACGGTTTTATTTCTTTTTTGGACGATTACGCACATTGCAAAGAAAATTATTATAAAAGATCAAGACTATACTTTAGAGCGTATTGTTGCTGTAATTGGTTCAGGATTAGTAGGTTCGCTTGCTTATGCTTTTTCCGATACTCAGTGGTTTTCGGCAGTAGAGTCCGAGGTTTATGCTTCTTCTTCTATGTTTACGGCAATAGTTTTTTGGGCTATTTTGAAGTGGGAAAACATTGCAGATGAGCCTTATGCAAACCGTTGGATAATTCTAATAGCTTATTTAATGGGACTTTCTATTGGTGTTCACCTTTTGAATTTGTTAACCATTCCGGCTTTAGCCATCGTTTATTATTTCAAAAAATATAAATATTCTGATAAAGGACTTTTGTATGCTTTTGGTATTTCGGTATTACTTCTTGCTACTGTTTTGTATGGAATAATACCCGGAATTGTTGTTTTAGCTACAAAATTTGAGCTATTATTTACCAATTCAATGGGTTTTCCTTATGCAACCGGAAGTATATTTTATGCCGCTTTACTTATTAGTGTAATTGCTTATGGTTTGTATTATTCCTATACTAAAAAGAAAGTTCTACTCAATACAATACTATTAGGTTTTACTGTAATTATCATCGGATATTCTTCATTTGCAATGGTTGTAATTCGTTCGGCAGCCAATCCGCCTATGGATCAGAATAGTCCGGACAACGTATTTGCACTTCATTCGTATTTGCAACGCGACCAATATGGTGAAAATCCGGTATTTAAAGGACCATATTTTACCGAAAATCCTACTGGATACGAAAAAGGAAGAGCTAATTACATAAAAAAAGATGGAAAATACGTAATAGCAGATTACAAAATTGGTTACACTTACGACTCAAAAAGTGAAACGATTTTTCCGAGAATGTATAGCAACAGCACTTCGCCAAATCACCCACAAGGCTACCGCCAGTGGACTGGTTTGAAAGAAGGAGAAATGCCTTCTTTTGGTGATAATTTGAAGTTTTTCTTCAAATACCAAGTTAATTTTATGTACATTCGCTATTTTATGTGGAATTTTGTGGGCAGACAAAGCGACATTCAAGGGCACGGCGAAGTAATGAACGGAAACTGGATTTCGGGTATTCCTTTTATTGATAACGCTCGACTTGGCGATCAATCTAAATTGCCAGATTATTTAGCAAAAAATGAAGGACGAAATGCCTATTATTTCTTACCTTTATTATTAGGTATTTTAGGCGCAATTTTTATGTTCAAGAAGAATGTGAAATACGCTTCGGTTGTTACTTTATTGTTCTTATTCACAGGTTTAGCTATTGTTGTTTTCTTAAATCAACCACCATTCCAACCTCGTGAAAGAGATTATGCGTATGCTGCTTCATTTTATACTTTTTCAATCTTTTTAGGTTTTGGAGTGTTATTTTTGTATGATTTTTTTAAAAAATACATGTCGGGAAAAATTTCGTCGATTGTAGTAACTGTTTTGGCGATGCTTGTTCCAACTTTGATGCTTGCAGAAAATTACGACGACCACAACAGAGCCGAAAGATATACAGCACGCGATTTTGCTAAAAATTACTTAGATAGCTGCGAACCCAACGCTATTATTTTCACTAATGGCGACAATGATACGTTCCCGCTTTGGTACATTCAAGAAGTAGAAGGGTACAGAACCGATGTGCGTGTAATCAATCTAAGTTACTTAAATACAGACTGGTACATTGACCAAATGAAACGAAAAGCTTATAAATCAGAGATTGTTCCGTTTCAAATGACAAAAGACCAATATGTTCAAGGCAAGCGAGATATTGTTTATGTGAACGACCAAATTGGAAAACCTTACGACCTGAAAAGGTTAATGGATTTTGTGGCTTCAGATGAACCCGAAACCAAATTAATGTCCAATTCTGGCGAAGAACCAGCCGATTATTTCCCTGCAAAATCAATTCTTTTGAAAGTAGATTCGGCGAAGGTACTCAAAAACGGAACTGTTCAATTGAAAGATACTGCATTGATTCAAAAATACCTTCAATGGAATTTGAGCGGCGAATATGTGCGCAAAGCTGAGCTTATGGTGCTCGATTTGCTGGCAAACTTTAATTGGGATAGACCTATTTACTGGGCAATTACCGTTGGACCCGATTCGTACATGAACTTAGATTCGTATTTTCAACTCGATGGACTTGCTTACCGTTTAGTTCCAATCAGAACACAAAATCATGATGGACAAACCGGTAGAGTAAATGCAGATTTGATGTACGAAAAATTGATGAAAAAATTTGTTTGGGGAAATTTGGCTAAAAAAGAAGTTTATCTTGATGAAAACAATCGCCGAATGAGCATGAATATTCGTAACAACTTTGCACGATGTGCGTTTGCTTTGATTGATGAAAATAAATTCGACAAAGCGATTGAAGTACTCGACCGCTCTACTGAATTGATGCCAAATGACCGCATTCCTTTTAATTACTACAATTTGCTAATTGGAGAAGCCTATTACAGAGCAAAAGCCAATGAAAAAGGCGATGCTATTGTTAAAACATTGGTTCATAATATAGAACAAAATTTGCGTTACTATTTAAGTTTAGATGATGATGATAGGTTGCTTATAGAAAGTGATTTGCAGCGTGAATTTGCTATTATGCAAGAGTCTGTACGTATTTTAAAAATGTACAATCGTGCCGATTTAGCAAATCAAACAAGTACTAAATTTGAGCAATTACTATCTAGCGCAGGTGTTTTAAATTAAAAAAATCAGGTGTAGATTTAATTTGCACAAAAGAAAAAAGCGCTAGTATTCTACTCCCCATTTTTCGACCACAAAAAAAAGTAAATGTAACCGAATTATTTTTTTATATATAAATTTGCATTGTCAGACAAAGCGGACAAAAGCTCTGCTGGATAGCAACTTTTTAGGAATAATCTGACCTTAGGAGAACTTGTCCCGAAGCTTTTTTCGGGACTTTTTTTTTATGACGCTTTTTGTTCAATTGCGCCTACGTAGAAATAGTTAATTTAATAATTGTATACTCTACTGTAATTAATCGTATTTATATCTTTTTCAGTATTCATTAGGCTAGCATTTTTATAAAGCCTATTGACTGGATTGATAAGTTTATATGACCTATTAAATGCTTCTTGCTGCATTTTGAAATGTGATGCTAATTTTCTAATTGTTTCTTTTGATAATCCTTTTTGATAATTTAATATCTTAGATACTGTTCCTGTTGAAAGATCTAAGATTTCAGCTAATTCTTTGGCTTTTATCTTATGATCTTTCATTAAGGATTTGATTGTTTCGATAGGATTCAATTTTTCAAAGAAAGCATTCTCGTTATCGTATTTTTCAATAAGTAAAATAAGTAGTTCTATTTCATCTTCGTATTGTTCTTCATCTATTGAAACTAATTCTTCCAGTTTATTACAATACTCATTATATTGCTCACTACCTTTTATTATTGTATATTTTAATGTTTTCATAAGAGGAATTTACTTGATACTGTTTACTAACAATTTATCTGTTATTGGCTGTAATTTTCAGTAATTATCTATGTCATATTGACGTTGTTCTTTGCAAAGTTTTGTATAGTCTGAATGAGTTCCAATCCATTTTACAAAGAGCGTGATTATGTATTTTCCGAAATGATATTTGCATATAAGCCTGTAATCATTTCCACCGATGTTGAAGATAACTCTGTCTGTACCTTTACCTAAAATATCAGCACTATTGAAAGTGGATTTAATATCATTCGGTTGATTCCAATCGGAATTTTTTAATTTTGAAAGAAATTCTTTAATTGGAATTGTGCTATTTGAGTTTTGTTCTGAAAAACTTATTAAAGTTTGTTCTTTAATAAAATGTACTTTCATTATTTAAATGGTTAGTTAAATGATTTTTAACCGATTTAAAAGGATTTTTTATTTCCATACTTTTTGTTTTTTTTAAGTTAGTACTAAATTTATAAACGCAAAAGTAAGAAAAAAGTTTCACATAAGGAAACTTTTATTCTGAAAAAAAATATAATTATTCTAAACTGTGGATTTTCTGTTTTGCATTATTATTAATTTATTGAAATTAAGAACATCTTAAATTTACTAACT
>DZBP01000174.1 GCA_022729915.1 Draconibacterium orientale
TTTTCACTTTTATCTTTTCACTTTTCACTTTTATCTTTTATCTTTTATCTTTTCACTCTTCATTTTTTATTCCCATTCGATAGTTGCGGGTGGTTTTGAGCTAATATCATAAACTACTCGGTTAATTCCTCGCACACGGTTAATAATTTGGTTTGAGATTTTAGCTAAAAATTCGTAAGGCAAATGCACCCAATCGGCTGTCATTCCGTCAGTTGAAGCAACTGCACGCAAAGCTACAACACGCTCGTAAGTACGCTCATCGCCCATAACTCCAACCGATTGAATAGGCAAAAGCATAACTCCAGCTTGCCAAACGTCGTTGTAAAGACCCGCTTCTATCAAACCCTCGATAAAAATATGGTCGGCTTCTTGCAAAAGCGCAACTTTATCGGCAGTAATATCTCCCAAAATACGAATGCCTAAACCTGGACCCGGAAATGGGTGTCGTCCCAAAAGTTCGGACGAAATTCCCAACGCTTTTCCGACTCTTCTCACTTCGTCTTTGAATATAAGTCGCAGAGGTTCAACTATTTTAAGTTTCATATAATCGGGCAAACCGCCTACATTGTGATGCGATTTGATGGTTTGCGAAGGACCATTAACCGACACGGATTCAATCACATCGGGATAAATTGTACCTTGTGCGAGCCAAACAACATTTTCTATTTTTTTTGCTTCGGCATCAAAAACATCAATAAATGTTTTTCCAATGGCTTTTCGCTTGGCTTCAGGTTCGGAAATGCCTTTGAGAGCAGCTAAAAATTGGTCTTTTGCATTAACACCTATCACATTCAAACCCATACCTTTATATGAATTTAGAACATTTTCGAATTCGTTTTTGCGCAACAAACCGTTATCTACAAAAATGCAAGTTAATCTCTCGCCAATGGCTTTGTGCAACAAAACGGCGGCTACACTCGAATCGACACCGCCCGAAAGTCCAAGAATTACTTTGTCGTTGCCAAGTTTGGCTTTTAAATCGCTGATAGAAGTTTGTGCAAACGAATCGGCAGTCCAATCTTGTTTGCAACCGCAAATATCTATTATATAGTTCTTTAGCATTTCTTTTCCTTCGGTGGAATGATACACTTCGGGGTGAAATTGAATGCCATAAGTTGTTTCTCCTTTAATTTTGAAAGCGGCTACTTTTACGTCAGCAGTGCTTGCAATAACTTCATAATTTTCAGGCACTTTGGCTATTGTATCACCGTGCGACATCCACACTTGCGAGTTTTGGCTAATTCCTTTGAGCAACTCGCTTTGAGAGTTAACAAACTGTAAATTAGCACGTCCGTATTCTCTATTGTCGGAAGGCAACACTTCGCCACCAAAATGCTGAGCTAAGTGTTGCGCACCATAACAAACACCCAAAAGTGGCATTTTAGCCTTAATTTGCGTCAAATTCGGCACTGGAGCTTCCTTATCTCTTACCGAAAACGGACTCCCCGAAAGAATTACTCCTTTTACCGAACTATCTAAGGCAGGAATTTTATGAAAAGGGTGAATTTCGCAATATACGTTCAATTCACGTATTCTTCTGGCTATCAATTGAGTATATTGAGAACCAAAATCTAAAATGATTATTTTTTCTTGCACTTTATCTATGATTTAATTATTTTCGTTGACTATTTAAATAAAAAAAATTACCCAAACATAGCTCTAAACACTTCATCGACTTTGGCAGCCAGAGAAATTTTAATTTTAAATTTGCTTTGCAAACTTTGAATTTTGTTGTGTTTTGAAATAAATATTTCCTTAAAACCCAATTTTTCGGCTTCGCTAATTCGTTGTTCGATACGAGTAACGGGTCTTATTTCACCCGAAAGACCAATTTCTCCGGCAAAACACTTGGTTTTATCAATCGACAAATCTTGGTCAGACGACAAAATGGCACAAATAACCGCCAAATCAATAGCAGGGTCATCTACTTTAATGCCTCCGGCAATGTTCAAAAAAACATCTTTTTGAGCCAAACGAAATCCGGCTCTTTTTTCCAAAACCGCCAAAAGCATATTTAAACGCCTCAAATCGAATCCGGTAGAAGAACGTTGCGGAGTACCATAAACAGCCGAACTAACCAAAGCTTGCACTTCAATCAAAAATGGTCGAATACCTTCCACGCTTGCCGAGATTGCTACACCACTCATTTCCAAATCATTGTGCGAAAGTAGTAATTCTGAAGGATTGCTCACTTCACGCAAACCATCTTGTTGCATTTCAAAAATTCCAAGCTCGGAGGTTGAACCAAAACGGTTTTTTATAGCACGTACTATTCTGTAAATGTGGTTTCTATCGCCTTCAAACTGAAGCACTGTATCGACCATGTGTTCCAATAATTTTGGTCCGGCAAGGCTTCCGTCTTTAGTGATATGCCCAATCAAAAGCGTTGGAACAGAGTAAGTTTTAGCAAATTTGAGCAATTCGTTGGTACATTCACGAATTTGGGAAACACTTCCGGGCGAAGAATCTAATTTCTCATTTTGCATGGTTTGAATAGAATCAATCACAAGCAAATCGGGCATAATTTCTTTAGCATGAAAAAGCACATTTTCGAGTACGTGCTCGTTCAAAATCAGGCAATTTTGGCTATTTTCATCGATTCGCAAAGCTCTTAGCTTAATTTGTTGTTCGCTTTCTTCGCCAGAAATGTACAAAGTTTTCAAGTTTCGAGCGCGTAAAGCTATTTGAAGAGCCAAAGTAGATTTTCCAATTCCGGGTTCACCGCCCAACAAAATGATAGTTCCGGGCACTAATCCGCCTCCTAAAACTCGATTAAACTCATTATTTCCGGTGTCAACTCGAACTTGTTCGTTTAAATTGATATTTGAAAGTAGTTTTGGCTTCGAACGTTCTTTGTTTTGAACAATTGTTGCACTTTTATTGGACGGAACTTGTATGTTTTCTTCCAAATAGGTATTCCAACTGCCACATGAAGGGCATTTACCTATCCATTTTGGTGATTGAGCACCACATTCTTGACAAAAAAAGACAGATTTTATTTTCAATTGATTCTATTTTTTTAAAGAAAATTCATTAAAAAAGCTCGCCAAAGTTAGCGAGCTTTTTGTAATTCTAAAAAAAAAATGAAATTTAAATTTTATTCGTTCTTATTAATTTAGTTATTTTAAAGGTGCGCCACAATTTTTACATTTTTCATTAGTTGCTTCGTTTTTACTATCGCAATGTTTGCATTTCACCATTTTTACTTCAGTAGCATTGGTGCCATTAGCATCTGTTATAGACGTATCTTTCACAGTTTCAGATGCATCGAGTTTTGTAATCGCAGTAGTTAAATCGGTAGCTACGGTTCCAAGTTTTTCATAAGCTCTGTCGATATCGTCGCAAGAACTACCTGTAAGAGCTTCTTTTGCAAGAGTTAACGTTTTTTCAGCTTCAGCAATAGCATCTTCGGCATAAGTCTTTTTTTCGCCATCTTTTCCATTTTTAAGGCTTGATACTTTGTCCAGACTTTCTTGAACTGCTTTAACTTTGTCTTTCATTTCAATTAAATTGCCAACGCAACCAGCTGACAATAATTCATTTGCAGCTGACATTTTTTCTGCTTTGGCTTTTTCATCACTTACTGAGGCTGCTGCGTCCCAAAGGACTTTTGCTTCAGTTACTTTTTGATCGAGTAAGCTTGCAAAGGAAGGATAATCGGTTTTTGCTTTTTCCACCGCTTTTAAATTGGCTTCCCATTCTTTGGTTTCGCCCTCAACGCTTGGTCCGCAAGCATTGGCTAGAAATAAAAATGCTACTAAAATAATGCTCAGTTTTTTCATACTTTTTTGTTAATTTTAAAAAGGTTTTTATCTATTTCTCTAACTTTTTTTTTTCATATTACACTTTTAAAGTATTATTATTCAATAGAAACGATTTATAATTTTAAAAGATTCCACTAAAAAATGTAATTAAATAATGTCTGAAAAAAATAAAAATAAAGTTTGTGCAAGTTACACAAAAAAAACGAAATTCCAAAATTCCTCTATATTTTAGTCGGGTCTATTGCCATTTTCCTACCATATTTATCTACAATTTCATAAATTGAGTTTATTTCAATTGGTTTTAAAACCAACTCGTCGAATAAATTTTCGGTATCAGTAATTTCAATTTTTTGTAAATAAGCTGTAAGTGCAATAATAGGTAAATTCGGTCGCATTTTCTTAATTATTTTTGTAGCTTCTACTCCGTTAATTATAGGCATTTCAATATCCATCAAAATCAAATCTAAGTTTTGATTATTGTTGAAAAAACGAATGGCTTGCTCTCCATTTTCCGCATAATAAATATTTCGGCAAAATCCGTATAATATTTCTGCTAAATATTCATAATTTGAATACTCATCTTCTACTATTAGAACATTTTCAAAATAAGTATCTTCAAAGCTATTTTTTGTATTACTCTCAGGCTTATAAGTAAATTCAATGGGCAAATTAACAGTTATAGATGTACCTTTATCAATAAGTGTTTCAACATCAATACTTCCACCTAGCAAATCCACAAAACCTTTAACAAGAGCCAGTCCAGCACCATTTCCTCCATAATTGCGTTTCAGCCCAATATCAATTTGCCTAAAAGGTTCAAAAATAATGCCCTTCATCTCTTTAGAAATGCCGATTCCGGTGTCGCAAATCACAAAATTTATTTGGTCATCAAACAGCTCAACCGAAATAGAAACTTTCCCTTTTGCAGTAAATTTAATTGCATTATCGATTAAATGCGATATAATTTTATTGAGCTTTTTTTTATCGGTTTTAATTAGTCTTAACTCAGGTAAATATTGAAGGTTTGTAATTAATTCTATATTTTTTCCTTTCACAGTAGGCTGGTATTCATTTATAATTTCTTTAAAAAAATAAACAAAATCAAATACCTCTTTTATTAAAACAGCCTGATTTGAATGTAGCTCTGAAAGTTCAATAACATCTGTTATTATATTTATTAGCTTAGCACTTCCTTCGGAAATTACTTGTGAAAATTTGGTTCGTTTTTCTTGCGACAAATTCGGAAGAGCTATTATTTGCGAAAAACCATTAATTGCATTCAAAGGTGTACGAATTTCATGAGAAATATTGCTCAAAAAGGCAGATTTTAAGCGATCACTTTCTTCTGCTTTTTCTTTTGCCAAAATAAGTTCCTTGGTACGTTTTTCAATTATTTTCTCTAAATTTTCTTTATAATTATTCAATTCGTTATTTTGGTTTGCAATATATTCATTTTGCACAAATACCTCAACACTTTTTTCGTATAATTCTAAATTCGCATGCTTGTATTGTTTGTAATATTTATATATAAACGAACTACCTATTATTGAAAGAAATAAAAATACCACTAAAGATAAGATAATCAGCTTATTAAAATAAGCATTTTCCTTTAACGAATGATTTTCTTTTTCAGATTGTAACGATTCAAATTTTGCTCTTTGCTTCAATATTTTATTATTTTTTTCTTTTGTAAAAATGCTATCGGATAGCATTGAATATTTTTGGTAATTTAATAAAGCTGACTTATAATCTCCAATTGTACTATCGAGCTTAGATAGAGATAAATAATTTAGTAGTTTTGTAGTAGTAAAATTGTACCTTTGGCAAGTATCGAGGGCATGATTTAAAAATTTTCTGCTTTGTTCGAAGTTGCCTTCAATTAATGAAATATCACCTAAATTAATAAGTATTTTGGCAATATTTAATTTTTCGTTATGCTTAGTTACTATTGAAAGTGATTTCTGGTAAGCATTAAATGCCTCCGAATAATTCTTATTTTTCACTTCAATTTTTGCCAAATTATTTATCAAATAAGCTGTATTAATCTCATCGCCTATTTCTTCAAACAATCTCTTAGAATCTAACCAATAACTTTCTGCTTTTGACAAACTATCTAGTGAAAAATAATATACGCCCCAATGATTGTAAACATTTGCCAAACCTAGCTTGCTATTGGTTCGCAATACAATAATCTCAGCTTTTTTGATGTATTTAAAACTGTTGATGTAATCTTTTATTTCAAAATAAACAGAATTCATATTTAAAAAAGTTTTAGCAAGTTCTTTTTCATTACTTTGCTGCTCTAAAATAGAAGCTTTTTTAAATAAATAATTAAGAGATAATTCATAATCACTTGTAGCCCAATAAGCTGCAGCTAAAGCATCATAAGTGTAAGCAAGTTGTGAAGTATAATTAAGTTGGTGCGATAAACGAATAGATTCATAAGCCAATTCAATGCATTTTTGTGGATTCTCTTGAAAAAGTGATTTTGCTAAACGATTCAAAGCTAATACTTTATTTGTATCACTTCGCATTGAGAGTATGTATTTTTCATCGGCAACAAAATTGCTTTGCGAAAAAGCTTCCACAAATATGAAAAACAAACAAAATAAAGAAAATGAATATTTCATTGCTATATTTTTATATCACCTCAAGTGAATTTTGAATTCAAATTAAAAACGAACGACTCTAGTAAATTACTTTGTAAGAGAAATTTTGCAGAATTATCTGATATTTTTATCGAATCAATAAAATAAGCACAAGTGCTATTTTAATTTGAGCAAGCCTTTTT
>DZBP01000175.1 GCA_022729915.1 Draconibacterium orientale
CAATGAATTTCAGGGCTTTAGCCCTTTACATTTTGAAAAGTGTCGCACATATTGATTTTATCAATACAAATTCAAAAATCAAAACACAAACAAACCAAATCTAAAAGGAATATTTTTTTTAGAATAATTTGTCCCTCCTAAAAAATTACTTTTTGTCATGTTTTTTATTGATAAATTTTATATTACAAAAAAATATAGTACATTTGATAAAGTTTTGGAAATGAGAATATAAGCACCCGTGCTTTTTTTTATTAGAGCAAACCTTTTTGTAATCAAATAAATTTCAAGCACTTAACAAAATAAAATTTACAATTTATTTTGTCTTAGTACTTACATTTAATTTTTAAGTAAAAAAATTGGAATAACTAAAAAAAAATACAAAAAGCAATGAACACATTTTCAGAGCATCGTATTTTTACCAGATATTTAAAGCAAATTTTTGTTCTATTTGCTTTATTTTGGTTGGTTGCGTCCATTTTTTTATATTTTGTTATTACAAAATTTTATTTAGTTGATGCCAATCAGATTTTAATTTATTTTATAGTAGGTTATTTATTTTTATTAGTTTTCCTATACTTTCTCTATTTTTTGTTTACAATCAAAATACAGACTTTTTTTATTAAGAAAGCAAAATTTGACACTTTTGCAAACGAGAAATCATTTGAAGATAGACAAAATGATTCCGAATTTTATCATTTTTTCAACTTACACAACGATTTGATGTTTGTGCTCGACTATGAGCACAAAGTAAAAGAGGTAAATAATTCGGCACTTTTATACTTAGGTTATTCAAAATCGGAATTACTTGAGCAAAATATCTCTTTGTTATCGCAGAAGCATGAAAAAAGCATACTCGAAAAAAATGTTGTACAGTTTTTTCAGAATGAAAAACACACCTGTACACTTTCGGTTGTTTCAAAAGAAGGGCGGATTCATTATATTGAAATGTTTGGTTTTAAAGGTTTTTGGAATGGAGAAGATGTCCTTTTTATTTATGCTAAGCCATCGATGAATTTATTAACCGAAAACGATTTTTTGAAATACAAAACTGTAGTTGAACAAAGCGATAGTTCTATATTTATTACTGACACTCATGGAAATATAGAGTATGTTAATCCCAAATTTGTGCAATTTACAGGCTATTCGATAAATGAAGTAATAGGCGCAAACCCACGAATTTTCAAAACAAACAAGCACAATGCAGCTTATTACAAAAATTTATGGGAAACTATTTTAGCCGGAAATGTTTGGCGAGGTGAATTTTTGAACCGCAAGGCAAGTGGCGAAACTTATTGGGAATACGTTGTAATTACACCAATTAAAAATGCTCACAATGAGGTAATTAACTTTTTGGCTATAAAAAATGACATCACCGACCGAAAAATTTCGGAATTTAAGCTAAAACGCATGAACGAAGATTTGCGAAATGCCGAAATTGAAATAAGAGTAGCACATCAGCAATTGAAATCGAGCAACGAAGCTCTGGAAATGAGCTACAAAGAACTCGAAATAGCAAAAAATAAAGCAGAAGAATCCGATAAATTAAAATCGGCTTTTCTGGCAAATATGTCGCACGAAATACGAACTCCGCTCAATGGAATTATTGGTTTTTCCGACTTACTTGCTCGCGAAAATGTGTCGTCAGAGAAAAAGCAAAAGTACGTTGAAATTATTAACAGTTGTGGAAATCAACTACTTAAAATCATTACAGACATCATAGAAATTTCAAAACTTGAATCAGACCAACTGACCATTTGCGCCGAAACTTTCAATTTTAATGAAATGCTCGATGAGGTTTATTCTGAAATAATGCTCGATTCGAGTTTAGAAACGAAACCGGAACTTTCTATTTTCCTCGAAAAAACTTTACCCAATAATTTAACCGATTTAATTTCCGACAAACAAAGACTTATTCAGATTTTCACAAACTTACTCAATAATGCCATAAAATTTTCTACAAAAGGAAACATTGTTTTTGGATATGTACTAAAAGATACTTTTTTGGAGTGTTACGTAAAAGACCCCGGAATAGGAATTTCGAAAGAGCACCAAGAAATTATTTTTAAACACTTTAGACAAATTCAAGGAACGCTCACACGTGAGTTTGGTGGTGCTGGAATAGGTCTTTCTATTTCGCAAGGAATTATTGAACTTTTGGGTGGTAAAATTTGGGTAGAGTCGGAAGTGGATAAAGGTTCTACTTTTTTCTTCTCAATCCCTTATTACATTGAACTTTAAGTTACTTCTATAAAATTAAAGTATTTTAATACTCAAATATCCTTTCAAATATTTTCTGTCCCAAAATATGTTTTGTACCTTTGCAAACGCAACTTCTAAAAAATGCTGTTGAAAATAAACAGTAATTTTTAGAAAAATTATAAATTATTATTTTAACATTTTGAAATTATGAGCGAAGAAAAAAAATGCGTACTTTGCCAGCGTACTCAATACGAAGTGCCTCTTATTGAGCTGGTATATAAAGGAAAATCCTTAAACATTTGCCCACAACACATTCCGGTTTTGATTCACGAGCCACAAAAATTAGCAAGCATTTTGCCTGATGCTGATAATTTTGGTGCTGGGTAAGCTAAGAAAATAGAAAAAACCTCTTTTGTTATTAAAAGAGGTTTTTTTGTTAAAGAATTCGTTTATTTAATTTTGCTTTTCTCGTCGCTAAGTGCTGCAATAGCTAAGATAATACCCAACACAATGCCCAAAGCTGCTGCAATTAATATTCGCACTTCTTGCGGTAGCATAAACGTAATAGAATGCACCGGAATCCAGAAAAATGGGATGGTTTTCATAAATACAAAATTCCATTGTACTTTCCAATCGAGGTTTTTGAGAATCGTTACAAAGTCGATGCGCGAGTAAAGAGCTGTTAATTTGCCTTTGTGCGATTCGATGTGCGTATCGGTGATTTTGTGAACAATCATAAAAACAGGCGCAAAAAACAAATTGAGCAACGCGCTTATGGAAAACGAAACAATAAATCGTGTAATTGTAGGCGGCTCATTCATAGAAGCTACTGCATTTTCGAGACCTGCATATTGCAAAAATTCGGGCACGCCTTTGGCAAAAATTATAAAAGCTACCGAAATGCTCACACCCAACACTCCCCAAACTAAAGCTCTGGGAATCAACCCAAAACCTTCGCGGTAATAGTTACCAGTTTTGATGCGCAAACCTACAATTTCGCCAAAAGTAGCTAAAATTGCAAATTTTATAAAACCCATTGTTATACCATGCGCTGCATTAAATTCTTTGTAAAAATTAAAAATCGATTCAAAGAAATAAAAGGGTGAAAAAAATAGGATTACTCCCAAAATGACTGAAAAATCTTTACTTTTCATTTGTTTTATTTATTTTAATTTCAAGTTTGAATATTAAAAAAAAAATGTTTTTTTTTGAAAAATTTGGGAGCAAATATACAAAGGGATTTAGGAAATAAGAATTAGGGAATATATTTTTTTAAAATTGAAATTGAATTCATTGAAAAATGATTCGGTTTTGAATGCTTTTTTTTGCTAAAAACACCATAAAAAACGTTAAAAATAACAATTCTTCACAATTAAAATTAAACAAAAAAAAATGAAAATCGTATAGTAAAGAAAATAGAATTATTTTTTTTAGCTAGAAATGCAAAATGAGTTTTTTCTGTTCAAATAATTTTCTATTTTTGTATATAAATTTCGTAAGGAAAAAAAATCAATAATCTGACAAATGACTCAAAATTTTTTAAAAACAATGTAAAAAGAATAACGTCATTTATTCCAAAAAAAGTAAAAATTATGCAAAGATTGACCGATTTTGACGAAAAACCAATATACGAACCTTACGACTATAACCTATATAACCAAACCACAGAATTAGCAACCGGCGGGCAGCGTGCGCTGGCTGGTTTAATTGATTTGATAATTGCTAACATTTTAAATTCGGTTTTGAATGCCTCTTTTCAGATAGATTTGAATCTTACTGTTGGAATAGGTTTTTTAGGCTCAGTTTATTTGTTGGTTAGAGATGCTCTGCCTTTTTTAGATGGGCAAAGTATTGGGAAAAAGATTATGAAAATTCGTGCTATCGAACTAAAAACTGGCAATTCGCTCAAAAATAATTGGGCAATCTCTGCTTTAAGGTCGGTTTCTTTGATTATTCCTATTTTTAACATCATTGATTTCTTCATGGTTTTTAGTGCCAGCCATCAGCGTTTTGGCGACAAATGGGGACAAACAATTGTGGTAAAAGAAGAAGAACTAACTTCTTTTTAAGCACCAGTGCTATTTTATTTTGAGCAAACCTTTTGGTAACAAATTAAATAACAAGCATTTGTTTAAATAAAATATACAATTAAATTTGGTTCACAACTTAATATCTTTTTTTTTGAAAATCATAATTCTATTGTACTATGAAAAAACTTTATTACTTACTTTTTGTATTGGCTGCGCTTGTTTTCCTTTTTGCTCTTTATATTGATTCAGAAATACTTGCCGCTATTTCAAAGCCTATTCCGTTGATTATGCTCTTGCTTTTGGTAAAACCCAATAACAAATACAATCGACTTATTTTTGTAGGTTTTATTTTTTCGCTTTTTGGCGATGTATTTTTGATGAAAGTAGTTGATAATTTTGTTTTGGGGCTTGCCTCGTTTTTGATTGGGCATGTTTTTTATATTTTTGCTTTTTTGCACCGCAAACCCGATGCGAAACTACTTTCGGCTATTCCTTTCTATACTTTGGCAGCAGTACTGGCTGCGTTTTTTTATTTCAATTCGAGTCCCGATTCTGGTTTTGACGAATTGAAAATTCCTGTTTTTGCCTATATTTTTGTTATTATGACAATGGTTTGGCGTTCGTTTTTACAAATCAAATCCGATAAATTAGCTTTTTTGGCTGCTTTGGGAGCTGTTTTGTTTGCGTTTTCCGATTCGTGCATTGCTTTCGATATGTTTTATCGCTCTTTTAATTTGGCTGATGTTGTGATAATTACCACTTATTGGTCGGGACAATTTTTGATTTATCTTTCTACTACTTCAAAATAATTTGGGACTTGTAAAGAGTTAGAACATTTTTTTAATTTTCTTAAAACTGCAAAAAAAGCGAAAGGTTTTGTATATTTGTAGCAAAGACTTTTTTAAACAAGAAAAATGACAAAAGGAGAGATTTTTGAAAATTCGGACAGCATAAAAGCAATACTTCAAACCCACAAGGTGCAGAAAGCATATTTCTTTGGTTCTATCTGTACCGATAAATTTACATCACAAAGCGACGTAGATTTTTTGATAGATTTTGGAACACAATTAGACCCCATTGAGTATGGCGAACTCTATTTTTCGTTATTATACACGTTGCAAGATTACATAAAACGCGAAGTAGATTTAGTAACTCAGCCAAGTCTCAAAAATCCCTATTTTATTAAAAGCATAAATGCAACAAAAAAAGTAATTTACGAACAATGAAAAAGCAAACCAAAAAAACAAAAAAAATCCGCAAGCTGCAAGCTTTTTTTGTGCATGGGCTTGCGGATTCATTTTTGTAAAAAAAATGAAGTTTTTGAACTTTGGCAAGCTGAGTTTATTAAACAAAAGGTAAATTAGACAATTCTACATTTCCACCTGAAACGACGATTACTATTTTTTTGCCTTTAAAAACTTCCAGATTTTCCATAATTGCAGCCAAAGGCACTGCCGACGAAGGTTCTACTATTATTTTCATACGCTCCCAAATCATTTGCATAGCTTTAACTATGGTTTCTTCGTGGGCTGTAAAAATAGCATCAACATTCTGTTTTATAATTTGATACGTGCGTGGACTAAGCGAAGTAAGCAATCCGTCGGCAAGGGTTTTGGGGTTGTTCGATTCCACAAACTCGCCCGAATAAAATGAACGGTGCGCATCGTCTGCATTTTTGGGTTCGCCTGCATACACAAGTGTTTGGGGCGAAATGGCTTTGCTGGCTATTGATGTGCCACTGAGCAAGCCGCCGCCGCCAACGGGTGCCATGATGATGTCAATATGCTCGGTTTGCTGAAAGGCTTCGAGAGCGGCAGTGCCTTGTCCAGCTATTACTTTGGGGTTGTCGTAAGGGTGAATAAAGTTTGCTCCGGTTCTTTCAACCACCACATTTAGAGTGGCTTCACGAGCTTTGAGGGTTGGTTCGCAATAAGTTACTTGCGCTCCGTAACCTTCTATGGCTTTTTTCTTCACATTGGGAGCATTGTTGGGCACAACTATAAATGCCGGAATACCACGCATTTGGGCAGCTAAGGCTAAGGCTTGCGCATGATTGCCCGACGAATGGGTTGCAACTCCATTTTTTGCTTGCTCACGGGTGAGCGAAAAAACGGAATTACAAGCTCCTCTAAACTTGAATGCGCCTACTTTTTGCAAATTCTCGCACTTAAAATAAATTTCAGCTCCAAGCATCTTATTGATTGTCTTTGAGGACAATAATGGAGTTAAATGAATAAATGGTTTAATCAATTCATGCGCTTTTAAAATATCTTCTATTGTTGGAATTTCCATAAAATAAATTGTTTTCTATTGTTTTCTATTGTT
>DZBP01000036.1 GCA_022729915.1 Draconibacterium orientale
GTTTGAAGTAAAGCTATTTTAGATTTTCTTTATTTAGCTCTTTTTCAAAGCATTAGGTGCATAATATAGGTGATAATTGTAAACATATTCTGTTTTTGCAACAAAATAAATAAATTTAGCCTCTAAAGTAAAAACCTATTTTGATTAAATTAACTTGGAAGAATTTTTAAAAATAATAATTTGAATATTTAAGCCACACAGTGAGAATACTGAATAACTAATACTCATGTAACCAGCTATTAAAATTGTGTAATCTAAAGTATAATTGAACCTAATTTTCTAAGGCTTTTAAGAAAATATATAAAAAATAATAACAACAGAACTATATTGCAAAATAAGGATTTATTATTTAACTTCTAAAGACAACAAAAAATCTTTAATTTCGACTAAACTCAAAATTTTCGAAGGCTTATGAAGCTTAATTGCATTTTTTGGCATTGCATCAACTTCCGCATTTATAGGATCTTGCACAATAGTAAACCCACCAGCTTTGTGTACCATTTTTAGCGAACTTGCGCCATCGTTGTTTGCGCCAGTCAAAATAATGGCAATTATTTTTTCACCATAAGCTTCAATTGCCGATTCAAACAAAACATCAATGGAGGGGCGCGAAAAATTTACTTTAGGGTCAACAGACAAAGAGAAAACTTTGGTTTCTTCAATTAATAAATGATAATTGGCAGGTGCAAAATAAACATTACCAGGCAAAATGGGCATTTGTTCTAAAGCTTCACTTACAGAAATATCACATTTCGTGCTATAAAATTTAATATGAAAATTACCTTGTTGTGGGTGCAAATGCTGGACAATAACGACTGGAAGAGGGAAATTTTTAGGCAAAAAAGGTAAAATTTGCTGCAATGCAGTCATTCCACCTGCCGAAACTCCAATTAAAACACATTCGTACTTACTTTGCAGCATAAAAAAGGATATAAGTTATAATCCAAATTCAAAAATAGAGGTTTAATCATGCAAACTTTAAAATTTTAACATATTTATTAATAAATTGCCACATTTCAAAATAGAAATTTATCTCAAATCAGTGAAAACATTAGTTTAGTTAGAAAATAAAAAACTCTAAATATGAACAAAATTAAGAAAAGAGTTGCAAATAGCAAATTATCGAAACTAGTTAGTTTAAAAAAAAATGATATAAAACTTTCCAATTCATTCTATAATTAACACAATATCAATACATTAAAAATATTTTGAAATTTTTAAATAAATTTTTATTTAAATTGTTTCTAAATTAAAAATAATTTCATACCTTTGTATCTGAAAATATGAAAATAGATTTTCAATTTTAAATATTAATTAAATATAAACTCAAAAATAAATAATTCATGTCATTAGTAGGAAAAAAAGCACCTCTTTTTACAGCTCCAGCTGTAGTAAATGGTGGTGAAATAGTAGAAAATTTTTCGTTAAAACAATACTTAGGAAAAAAATACGTAGTTTTTTATTTTTATCCGGCAGATTTTACATTTGTTTGCCCAACAGAAATATTAGCTTTTCAAGAAAAAATAGCTGAATTTGAAGCTAAAAATGTTGCAGTTGTTGGATGCTCGGTTGATTCTCAGTTTTCGCACTGGAAATGGTTACAAACTGAAAAAAATGATGGCGGTATTAAAGGTGTAAAATATCCGTTAGTAGCTGACTCAGCAAAAACGATAGCTGAAAATTTTGGCGTTTTAGCTGGTCAATATGACTACGATGACGAAGGAAATAGCTCTTTTAGTGGAACTCCAATGGCTTACAGAGGTCTATTTTTGATTGATAAAGAGGGAGTTGTACAACACGAAACGATTAACAACATGCCGCTTGGCAGAAATGTAAACGAAACACTTCGTATGGTGAGCGCACTTCAATATTTTGAAAAACATGGCGAAGTTTGTCCTGCAAACTGGAATGAAGGCGAAGATGCATTGAAAGCATCACAAGAAGGAATTGCAAGTTACTTAAGCAAACATTAATTTTTTCATGGTTAGATTTTGTTTTTACACCTCGAACATTTGTTCGGGGTGTTTTTTTTGCTAAAAATAAGTTTTTTTATATTTGCTTAATTAAATTTATAGTAAATAATTATTTTAATATAACTAAATAATTACAAAAATCAAAATATTATAATTTTATTTGCATTTTGCATGAGAAAATCAATAACAGTATTTATTGAAAATCCTACTGAGTTTAAGCTAAAATTAATTGGTTATTTCTCTAAATTTGAGGTATTTAGTATTCTTGATAGAAATAATTTCAATCAAATTCCCGATTTAATTTTAGAATATGATTTTATAGCTGCTTTAGATAAGATTACAGACTTTGAAAATATAAATTTTGAAACACTTAACTATCAATTTAATAAGCTAAACGACTGGCTTTTTGGCTATTTATCGTACGATATGAAAAATAAAGTTGAAAACTTATCGTCGATGAATTTCGATGGCATTAAAGCTCCTGAAATGTTTTTTTTCCAGCCACGATTTGTTCTTTTTTTGCAAAATGATGAGCTAACTGTTGAGTATTTAATACATAAAAATTCTGACCAAGATGCTTTTGAACTAGTTAATGCTATAAATAAATATGAACTTACATTCATTAAAAATGTTCATAAAATAATAATAAACCAGCGAATTTCAAAAAATGAATACATAAATACAATCGGCAAAATCAAGAAAAACATCTATTTAGGTGATATTTATGAGCTAAATTATTGTATGGAGTTTTATGCAGAGAATGTGAAAATAGATGCTACAGAACTTTATAATAAAATATGTACTGTATCACCTACTCCATTTTCTTGTTATTTGAGAAAGAACGAAATAAATATAATTTCTGCATCACCCGAAAGATTTTTGAAAAAAGAAGAAAATAAAATTACCTCACAACCCATTAAAGGTACTATCAGGCGTGGAAAAACTCCTGAAGAAGACAAAAAACTTGCTCTCAAGCTTAAAAATGATCCCAAAGAACGAGCTGAAAATATAATGATTGTAGATTTAGTTCGTAATGATTTGGCAAAAACAGCAAGCTTTGGAAGTGTAAAAGTGGACGAGTTGTGCACAATTCGTAGCTTTTCGCAGGTACATCAAATGATTTCGAGTATTAGTTGTCAGATAGATTCAAAGAAAAATGGATTTGAGACTTTAAAAAATTGTTTTCCAATGGGTTCCATGACTGGTGCACCCAAAATTAAGGCTATGCAATTAATCGAGAAATACGAACAAACTAAACGTGGAATTTATTCTGGTTCTGTTGGTTACATAAAGCCAAACAGTGATTTTGACTTTACTGTTATTATCCGAACTATTCTTTATAATTCCTCTGAAAAATACCTCTCATTTATGGTAGGAAGTGCAATTACCCATCTTTCAGAAGCTGAAAATGAATATGCTGAATGCTTGCTAAAAGCAAAAGCTATGCTTAATGCAATACAATAATATACTCTAAAGCAAATAATAAACTATAAAAATAATAAGATACCCATTAAAAATTCAAGAAAAGTCCATTTTTTGCAATATAAAAAAGTTTTGGAATAGCAAGCGGATATTCTAATTTGTAATCTACTGGCGGATTAGAATCATAAGAAATACTGAAGTCGAATGAAAAAGCGAGTTTTTTTGAAATTTTAAATACAAGCGATGTTTCGCTCATAATTCGAAACTCCATAAAATTACTAATATCTGGCTGATAATATGTTACATGACTAATTTTAAGCGTTGGAGTAGCATAATAACCCGCCGAAGTATAAAAATCACCTTTAAATTTTTTATTAATTGACTGCAATCCATCGCTAAGTTCTTCACGTTCAAACATAAAAAGAGGTGAAAAATACAGATAAAACTTTTGGCTATCGTGGAGCCGAAATCGAAAACCTGAGCCAATTATATTTCTGTGTTCCAATAACTTAATCATATTATACTGATTTTGAGCAAAAAGCTCAAAAACTAAAAAATCTATGCGGTTGCATTTATGGTTATATCGTAAATGTTGATAACTATCATTTACTAATATTTGATCATTTACT
This sequence comes from Draconibacterium orientale, assembly GCA_022729915.1. GTDB lineage: Bacteria > Bacteroidota > Bacteroidia > Bacteroidales > JAIFNL01 > JAIFNL01. The sequence continues at coordinate 4,025 of DZBP01000036.1, forward strand.
TTATTATAAGAAAATTCTGAATAAAATAATAAAGTAGTCTTTTTTATATTCCAATCAATAGACAAATTTCCATTCAAAAGTATAACTTCCTTCGTATTTTTGAGAATATTTGCTGAAATTCCGAAAGTACCAACCAATGTGTCTTCTATTTTTTGCCTTCTTTTTTCTACATTAACAAGCTGACAATAAGAGCTTTCTACTTTAAAAAAAATTATTAAAAGCAATAAAAAGCCAACATACAAATTTGTTCTTTTCATGTATCTATATTTTTAATAAAATGCAATATTTTAAAGTATTATGAAGATTAGTTGCCTATTCTGTTACTTAATTAAGAAAATATTTTCCTTTTCAATTCTAACTTTACTTAATAATTGTAAAAAGAATTAAATTTTGTTTTTAAATTCAAAAAACTTGCACTTTCGCAAAAAAAATAACATTATGCTAATTTTCAAAAGTTTAGTATCAAGATAAACATTATGACTTAAAAAAAAAAATCGTTTTTTCTCAAAATTAAAAAAAATATTAAACAAAAAGAAATAATATATCTTTTTTTTGCTTGCCAAAACAAATTAAATAATTATTTTTGCATATAAAGTAATCTGTTTATTAAGAAAATAATTAGCTTCTATTAATTAATTACTTATTCAAATAAATCATATTTTAACATAGTATTAAAACTATAACTTATTAATTTTATATTCGCTTGTACAACTGTGCTGCTTGTAAAAAAATACGTTATTGAATAAAAAATCAGAAACTTAAACGATGACAACAGAAACCGGAGTGAAAATATTCAAAAAAATAGATAAATTTTATTTTTCGTACAAAGCAGTAAGAGAATATGCCATGTTTTTAATGCGCCATTTCTTTTATAATTCAGTAAATGTTTATGGCTTAGAAAATATTCCTAAAAATAAAGCCTACATGATTGCTCCAAATCACCAAAACGCATTAATGGACGCTGCTGTGATTATCGACGCTTTTCAACGTCCTGTTTTTATTGCCAGAGCCGATTTATTTAGCAATAAATATTTGGCAAAATTTATAGAATGGGCACGCATGATGCCGGCTTATAGAATTAGAGACGGAAAAGAGAATTTAAGTAAAAATGAGCCTATTTTTAGGCGTTCGGCTGAAGTACTCAAAAATAATATTCCCATAATAATCTTTCCTGAGGCGGCTCATAATTCCAAGCGTTTTTTATTACCTTTGAAAAAAGGGCTTGCACGCATAGCGTTTCAAACTGAGGTAGTTACAGATTTCACATTGGATTTAGTCGTAATTCCTGCCGGAATTTATTATGATAACTACGAAAACTTGCTTACAAATGTAACGGTTGTATATGGAAAACCTATTTTGGTGAAAGATTTTAAAGAGGAATTTTTAGCTAGCGATAATAAAGGTATAAATCTATTCAACAAAAAATTATCGGAAGAAATTAAGAAATTAATCATAAACATTGAAAACGTAGAATATTACGAATCATACGAAATGATGCGTCATTTATACAGAGATGAAATGTATAAAAAAGTAAATTTGTCCGAAAAAAATGCGCTCAATAATTTAATTGCAGACAAAGAATTGATAAAAACTCTCGATATTTTAAATACCCAAAAGCCTGACGAAATGAAAGCTTTGCACTTAAAAGTGGAAGAATATTCAAAAGGTTTGAAACGTTTAGGATTTAGAGATTGGCAAATAAAAAAGCAAAAAATTAGCTCTTTTTCACTTTATTTGCAACTATTTTTACTTATTTTTCTATTTCCAATTCACTTGTTTAGTTATGTGAACAACTTTTTGCCGCTTTTACCTCAAAAATTACTACTTCCTAAAATAAAGGATAGACAGTTTCATAGCTCGATAAAATATGTTTTGGGAGTATTAATTGCACCACTTATTTTTGTAATTCAAACTATAATAATTAGCTTTTTAACAGACATTTGGTGGATTAAATGGGTGTATTTGATTATGTTACCGATTTCGCTTTACATCAGTTTACATTATTACAAACAATTTATCAAAGTACGCTCGTCGTTGCAACTCGTTAGTTTACAGAAAGCTAAAGATACTTTTCTGTTTAAATTAATAACGCTGCGAAAAGAAATTTCTGAAAAACTAAATGAAATAACAAGCTCTTAAAATAACTAATTTTTTTACATGAACTTGTCCTTTAATTTTTATTAAATCGCTCAGAACAGAATAAAAACGAAAAAATATTTTTCAAATGATTATAAACTACATAAAACTTGCGACTATGTTAAAAAAAATATTTGCTTTATTATCTATTTTTGCAATTATGCAAACACTTAATGCTCAGGAAGAAGCGCGGCTTTTGCGCTTTCCTGCAATAAATGGAAACCAGCTTGTTTTCAGTTATGCAGGCGATTTGTATTCTGTAAATGCAAGCGGTGGTTTGGCTAGAAAATTAACTGACCACATTGGTTATGAGATGTTTGCAAAATTTTCACCTGATGGCAAAACTATCGCTTTCACAGGTCAATATGACGGAAACACTGAAGTTTTTAAAATGCCCGCTGAAGGTGGTGAACCTCAAAGACTTACATATACGGCTACTCTCGACCGCGACGAGATTGGCGACCGTATGGGACCAAATAATATAGTTATGAGCTGGACACCTGACGGAAAAAAAATTATTTATCGCTCGCGTTGCTATTCATACAACGATTTTAGAGGTCAGTTATTTTTGGTAAATCCAGAAGGTGGAATGCCCGAAGAAATGCCGTTGAATAACGGTGGTTGGAACTCATATTCACCTGATGGAAAGAAACTTGCATTTAATAGAGTATTTAGAGAATTTAGAACTTGGAAACACTACACCGGTGGTATGGCTGATGACGTTTGGGTTTTTGATTTTGAAACAAAAAAAACCGAAAATATAACCAACAACAAAGCGCAAGATATTTTCCCCATGTGGCACGGCAAAGAAATTTATTTTCTTTCTGACCGCGACTTTGTTATGAACCTTTTTAAATACAATACCGACACAAAAGTAACATCTAAAGTTACTGATTTCAAGGATTTTGACATTAAATTTCCTTCGATTGGAGGAGATTTTATTGTATTTGAAAAAGGTGGATTCATTTTTAAATTTAACATACTTACTCAACAGATTGAAAAAGTTAATATTCAAATTTCCAACGATTTAAATTGGGGAAGAAATAAAATTGTAGATGCATCAAAATTAATTTTTGGCGGAAATAGCTCTCCAAATGGAGAACGCTTAATTTTTTCTGCTCGTGGCGACATTTTTAATATTCCGGCAAAAGAAGGAGTTACAAAAAATATTACGAAAAGTAGCAGTGCACACGACAAATATGCAACTTGGTCGCCCGATGGTAAATGGATTGCGTTTGTTTCTGATAAAAGCGGAGAATTTGAAATCTATATTCAAGACCCTGAAGGTAAAAACGAAGCTATCCAGTTAACTTCAAATGCCGATACTTACAAATATAATATTGAATGGTCGCCCGATAGTAAAAAAATTATTTGGAGTGATAAGAAATTGAGACTTAGCTATGTAGATGTTTCTACAAAAAAAGTTACTCAAATTACTGCTTCCAAAATGTGGGAAATAAGAGATTATTCTTGGTCGCCTGATAGCAAGTGGGTTGCTTATGCTGACGATCAATACGATAGCAAAAACAAGATATTTATCTACAACCTCGAAACAGGCAAATCGGAAGCAGTTACTGATGGCTGGTTTGACGTAAGTTCTCCGGTATTTAGTAGTTGTGGCAAATATTTATTCTTAGTTTCGGGTAGGTCTTTTAACCCAACTTACAGCAGTACAGAGTGGAACCACTCCTATTCCGATATGAGTAAAATCTATTTAATCACATTGGCAAAAGATACAAAGAATCCGTTTGCGCTTGTAAATGATGCACTTAAAGTAGAAGAAGCAAAGAAAGAGGAAAAGAAAGAAACGGACACTAAAAAGAAAGAAGAAAAGCCGGAAAACAATGCTGTAAATAAAAATGATGTCAAAATTGATTTTGACGGAATTATAAATCGTATTGTTTCACTTCCAATAGAAGCTGGAAACTATTGGAATTTAGAATGTTCGGGTACAAAAGTATATTACAATACCATGAAAAATTCCGATGAACAAAATCAGTTGAAAATGTTTGATTTAAAGAATAAAAAAGAAACACCGCTCGGAAAAGGAATGAGTTTTAGTCTTTCTCCTAATAAAGAAAAAATGATTATCATGCAAAGAGGTCAATACTATGTTATTGACTTGCCCAACTCAAATATCAGTTTAAGTGAATCTGTTTCGTTAGAAAACATGAAAATGTCGGTTAATTATTCAGAAGAATGGAAACAAATTTACTATGAAAGTTGGCGTCAAATGCGGGATTTCTTTTTCGACCCAAATATGCACGGTGTTGATTGGAAAGCCATGCGCGACAAATATGCTGTGCTTTTGCCTTACGTAAAACACCGCGACGACCTAACTTACATTATTGGAGAACTTATTGCCGAAATTAATATCGGGCATGCTTACGTTAATAGCGGCGAAAAGCCAAACCCAAGTCGCATAAAAATGGGATTACTTGGAGCAAAGTTCAGCAAAGATGCATCGGGTTACTTTAAAATTGAGAAAATTTTGGAAGGCGCAAATTGGGAACCATCATTGCAATCACCGCTAACCGAAATTGGTGTAGATGTGAAAGTTGGCGATTTTATCCTTGCTATAAATGGTGAAAGCACTAAAAATCTAAAAAATATTTACGAAGCACTTATCGGTTTAGACAACAAAACGGTTGAGTTAACTGTAAACAGCAAAGCATCAAGCGAAGGCGCTCGCAATGTACTTGTATCGCCACGCTCTACCGAAGCTAGCCTCTATTATCACAATTGGGTTCAGAATAACATCAAAAAAGTTAGTGAAGCCACTGGCGGTCAGGTAGGTTACATTCATATTCCCGATATGGGAGTAACTGGGTTAAATGAATTTGTAAAATATTTTTATCCACAACTGCGCAAAAAAGCCCTTATCATCGACGATAGAGGAAACGGTGGCGGAAATGTTTCGCCTATGATTATAGAACGCCTTGCGCGTCAGTGGGTTATGACTGCTCTTCCACGTAACGCAACTATTGGAATTACTGACCCAACCGACATGCATTTAGGTCCAAAAGTTATGCTTATAGATAATTATTCAGCTTCCGATGGCGATATTTTCCCTTACCGCTTTAAGTCGATGAATCTAGGAAAAATAATTGGCGTTCGCACATGGGGCGCAATTACCGGAATAAGAGGCAGTTTGCCATTTGTAGATGGTGGTGATTTGCGCAAACCAGAGTTTGCAAAATATGATAAAGAAGGCAAAAGTTGGCTTATTGAAGGACAAGGTATAACACCCGACATTGTTGTTGATAACGACCCTTATAAAGAATATATGGGTGAAGACCAACAACTTAGCAAAGCAATCGAAGTTATTTTAGAAGAAATTAAAAATTGGAAAGATTGGATTCAACCAATTCCTGATTATCCTATTAAAAATAAATAATCCAGCTTTTTTATAAGGATACAGTTTACAAATTTGAATAATTAAAAGTGCTGCGTATTGCAGCACTTTTTTTTGAAAAAGAGAATATTTTTAGTATATATTAATAAAAAAACTTAACAAAAATTAAAGATTAAGCACGATTGCTATTTTAATTGGTGCAAAGATTTTTGTAATCAAATAAATTGTAAGCACTAGGCAAAACAAAATATACAATTTAATTTGGTTTACTACCTATTTTAGTTTTGCTGACAAATTAATCTTTTTAAAAATCAATATTTTACATGCCCATTTCATAAAAATCAGTTCAAAGATTTTTTATTAAAAATTAAATAAATAACTTTGCAAATAATTAAAGTAAACTATTCGCTTTGGCAAAGTGTTATGAAACAACCAAATAGTTAAGCTAAAAAACTCTTTCAATTAATATAAAATTATAGGAAACAATTTCCTTTTACTAAAAAAAGTGCAATTTTAATGAAATTAGAAACAAATAAAATTCCATTGTTACAAAACATATATAGTGTTTTGATTTTCAGAATTTTAATAGTAATGCTGTTATTTTCGTTTAGCAGAATTCTTTTTTATTTCTACAACCAGAGCTATTTTCCAGATATGCAATTCTCTCATTTTCTGTATCTTATGCTTGGTGGCTTACGATTCGATTTAACTGCCATACTATATACCAATCTTATTTTCATTTTTTTGCAGTTACTTCCTTTTAAATTTAGGCATTTTAAAATTTATCAAAAAATTACTCTGGTATTATTTTATATCACAAACTCGTTAATAATCATTGCCAATTTAGCAGACATAGCCTATTACCAGTTTACACTTAAACGTACAACTGCCTCTGTGTTTCAACAATTTGAAAATGAAACAAATCTTGGGACATTATTTTTTCGATTTCTTATTGATTTTTGGCAAATTACTTTGGCTGCTATTATTTTAATTGTAATTCTAATTTATTCTAATATTAAAATAAAAGTTGGAGCAGCAAATATCATAAAATATTGGCAATATTCATTAATTAACTTGCTTGTTTCAGCAGTATTTGTGGTTTTGCTAATCATCGGAATTAGAAGTGGTTACGACGGAGCAAGTCGCCCTTTAAATATGAGCAATGCCTCGGAGTATATCAAAACACCAAATGAAACCGCTATTGTCCTAAATACTCCATTTAGCTTTTATCTTACTTTTTCAAAAAAAGCATTAGCGAAAAAACATTATTTTTCGGAACAAGAGCTTGCTTATATCTATTCCGCTCATCATAAAGCAGATACAACTAATAACTTTCAAAGAAAAAATGTAGTTATTTTTATTTTAGAAAGTTTTGGAAGAGAAAATATTGGTGCTTTAAATAAAGACATTGAAGGGTACAAAGGATTTACACCTTTTTTGGATAGTATTATAAATCAATCATATACACACAAATATTCCTTTGCAAATGGAAGAAAGTCTATTGAAGCTATGCCTTCAGTAACTGCTAGTATGCCTTCATTAGTAACTTCTTATATCCTTTCGCATTATTCTGGAAATAAGATTAATACACTAGCAAATACACTTGCTAAAAAAGGATATTATTCGGCATTTTTTCATGGAGCTCCCAATACTTCGATGGGATTTAAAGCCTTTACAACATTAGCCGGATTCGACGATTATTTTGGAAAAGACGAGTACAATAACGACGACGATTTCGATGGATATTGGGGAATTTGGGACGAAGAATTTTTTCAATTCTTTGCAAATAAAATGGATACATTCAAAGAACCATTTTTCACTACTCTTTTTTCAGTATCATCGCACCACCCTTACGTGCTTCCCGAAAAATACAAAGGCAAATTTCCAGAAGGCAATTTGGAACTACATAGAACAATTGGTTATACCGACTTTGCACTAAGAAAATTCTTTGAGGAAGCAAAAAAAATGGATTGGTTTAAAAATACTATTTTTGTAATTACTGCCGACCATGCAGCTACTTTTAGCGATTTAAAAGAATACAAAACCGCACAAGGTTATTTTGCAGTTCCTGTTATCATTTACGAACCGACAACTGAAAATTGGAGAGGTTTTAACGACTCAACCGTTATACAACAGATTGATATTATGCCAACTATACTCGGTTACTTAAAATATGACCATGATTATATCGCTTTTGGATCGGATATAAAAAAACAAAACAGTGAGCATTTTACAGTAAGTTATTTAGAAAATGTTTACCAAGCTACTATGGATGAATATTTGCTTCAATATGATGAAAAAGAAGTAGTTAGTCTTTTCAACATAAAAAAAGATAAATTGCATAAAAACAATTTAAAAGGTAAATACCCTGATATTGAGAATAAAATACTTACTAAATTAAAAGCTTTTATTCAAGAACATAATCAAAGACTTATTGATAATGAGACATATATTGATTAAAATGTAATTATTGAAAAATAATTTAAAATGGCAAAAGTAGTTAATATTTCAGAAGCAGCAAGCATAGCAATGCACGGAATGATAATGATAGCACAAACAAACGCTGTTACTAACGTGAATACTATAGCTGAACAAACAAAAAGCTCGAGGCACCATGTTGCAAAAATTATGCAACGCCTTGTAAAAGAAGATTTTATAAGTTCTCAACGAGGACCAAAAGGTGGTTTTGTTCTAAAAAACCCAGCAAACGAAATTAGCTTTTTAGATATCTTCGAATCCATTGAAGGAAAAATAGACATGGTCAGTTGCCCTGTAGGCAAAGAAACGTGCATTTTTACTCACTGTTTTTTGCAAAATGTTACACATAAAATGAGCATCGAATTTCATAACTACATGAAAAATACGTTGTTATCTGAATATGCTTTTTCAGATAACAAAATACTAACTTAGCAATGAAACATAAGGACTTACAAAATAATATAAATTAAAATGAATTCTGATATAATAATACGCGATGCAAGAATTGAAGATAGCAAAGTAATTGCTGATTTTCAATTAGCTATGGCTTTAGAAACCGAAAATTTAATACTCAATAAAAAAATACTTGAAAAAGGAGTTGAAGCAGTTTTTTTAGATTCCACCAAGGGCAAATACTATGTAGCTGAACAGAATAATACGGTTATTGGCTCTTTATTAACAACTTACGAATGGAGCGATTGGCGAAATTCCACCGTTTTATGGATACAATCGGTATATGTAAAACCAGAATTTCGTAAACTTGGAGTTTTCAAAATGCTATACAATCATATAAATTCGATATGGAAAAGTGATGATAAATACGCAGGAATAAGACTTTATGTGGACAAAACCAACAAAAAAGCAATAAACGTTTATAACAAAGTTGGAATGAATGGGGAACATTACCAATTGTTTGAAAATATGTAATTTACTGATATTCAGCCAGTAAACTTAAGGTTCATTTTCTGTTGACGAGATATTTTCAATGGAAGTTTCTTCAATAGCTTGTCGTATAGAAATGCGCCTACCACCTTTAATTGCTATAACAAAAGCATTTTTGCCATACAAATTGCAAAATTTTAATGCTTCGTTGTAAGTAAAAAAAGAACCAACCCAATATTGGTAAAAATCGTCTTCTTTGTTCACATACACATCAGCATAACCAGAATACAAATCGTTAAGCCGCTCTTTATCAAGGGCTGTGCGAACTGCAAATATTTGAACACGAAAAACTATAAAATCATTTCTGACTTCAAAATAATCCCATTCTGTTGTATCAACAGGTTCTTTAAGCCATTCCCAGCTTTTTTTTGTTGTATCAATTTCTGCAATCTCAGTTGTCAGTATGTTCAAATCCATAACTGGCTCAATATGAAGAGTATCTGAAGAAACTATCAACTCTTCTTTTTTGCCACAATCCAAATAAACACAAAATGCCTCTTGAAATTTGAACAATGTATTAAATCGTGCTGCATTCGATTCTTTTATTACGGTAAAAATAATTGAATCAGAATCGTTAAATGTCAAATCGCTTAAATTACCTTTCATTTGCTCATTCATTTCCATCGCTTCCACCAGTAATTCATTTGCCTTTGTAAATTTTTCAAAATCTACAATCGGATATTCCATCAATCGAGCAGAATACAATGCAAAAATTACTTCAAACGATTCTTCATAAATGCGCGTAATTGCAATCATTTCTTGCAAAGCCTTAATTGTAAGGGCTGAAATTTTATTACTTCGAGCCTTTTCAGCTTCTTTCAATTTTTCTATTTTAACCAAAATTTCATCAACATCAGCTTGCTTTTGATTAGCTAGCTGAATATTTTCAAAATGCCCTTCCAGCATAATTAATGTATCAACACCAAATTGCCCTAAAATCTTTTCATGGATTTCGCCCCCAAACTCTTGAGCATTAAGCCTATAACTTGCTGAAAATACGAAAACAATACTGAATACTACTGAAAAAAATTGCTTTTTACTACAAATTAGCATCTCGCTCTTCTTTTTAGGTTAATATTTTGAATACCATACATTTAACATTATTTTTTTTCTCTAAAAATTTGAAAAAATAATTTTTTTGAAGAATCAAATATACTACATAAAAATTAATTTATCAAAAAAAATTAAAAAAGTTGGTTTTATTTTCATTTTTACAAAAAAAGTATTATTTTTATTTCAAAAAAAAGATAATTTTTAAATTTAAAATTATTAAATAAATTACTGAATTTCAATTCATTATAAAATCTTAAGCATTAAAAATGAACAAAGAAACTGCTAAAAATCGAATTGATTTCTTACGACAAGAAATTGATGCTCACAATAGAAGATATTATGTTGAAAATAAGCCAAATATAAACGATAAAGAGTTTGATTTTTTAATGAAAGAATTAGAAGTACTCGAAAAAGAAAACCCTGAATATTTCGACCCTAATTCTCCTACTCAAAGAGTTGGAAATGATATAAGTAATGAGTTTGAACAAGTAGCACACAAATACCCTATGCTTTCTCTTGGCAATACTTATTCTGCCGAAGAACTCATTAATTTTGACAGCCGAATAAGAAAAACCATCGAATCAAACTTTAATTATTCGTGCGAATTAAAATTCGATGGAGCTTCTATTAGTTTGCACTATAAAAATGGAAAACTTCAACGCGCTGTAACTCGCGGCGATGGCGTCAAAGGCGATGATGTTACTCAAAATGTAATGACTATTAAAAGTATTCCACTCTCAATATCCGGAGAAAATATTCCGGCAGAATTTGAAATTAGAGGTGAGATTTTTATGCCTCATAAAGTTTTTGAGGATTTGAATCAGCAACGCATAGAAATGGGCGAACAAGCTTTTGCCAACCCGCGAAATTCGGCTTCAGGTTCGCTTAAAATTCTAAATTCTAGCGAAGTAGCAAAAAGAAAACTAGATTGTTTTCTTTATTATTTGTTGGGTGAGAAATTACCTTCCTTTTCGCATTCAGAAAACTTACTTATTGCTAAATCTTGGGGTTTTAAAGTTTCCGAACACATAAAAATAGCTAAAAATATTGAAGAAGTAATAGAATACATCAATTTTTGGGATAAAGAACGTCATAATCTAGAATATGATATTGACGGAATTGTTATAAAAATTGACTCTATAAAACAGCAAGACGAACTAGGTTTTACTGCAAAAACTCCACGTTGGGCTATTTCGTACAAATTTAAAGCAGAACAAGCTGAAACAATCTTAGAATCAATAACATATCAGGTTGGAAGAACTGGAGCTGTAACCCCTGTGGCAAATTTACAACCTGTTCTTTTAGCGGGAACTACTGTAAAAAGGGCTTCTTTACACAATCAAGATCAAATTAAACTGCTCGACGTAAGAATTGGCGATTTTGTTTATGTAGAAAAAGGCGGTGAAATTATTCCTAAAATTGTAGGAGTAAATACCAACAAAAGAACCGAAAATTCAAAAGAAATTGAATTTATTTCTACTTGCCCCGAATGTAATACTCCGCTCGAAAAGCACGACGACGAGGCTGCACATTATTGCCCAAATGAAAATAATTGTCCACCACAACTGAAAGGAAAAATTGAGCATTTCATAAGTCGTAATGCTCTGAATATCAATGCTGGCGAAGCAACAATAAAAGCACTTTTCGATGCTGGTTTTATTAAAAATATTTCGGATTTGTACAAATTGACTTTTGAACAAATCATTAGTTTAGAAGGATTTAAAGAAAAATCTGCCACAAATTTATTAACAAGTATTTCAAATTCAAGACAAATTCCATTTGAAAATGTATTATTTGGATTGGGTATCAGGCATGTAGGACTTACAAGTGCAAAAAAACTAGCCAAACAGCTCAAAAATATTAAGGCTATACAAAATGCAAAATTAGATGAACTTACTCAATTAGAGGATATTGGAGAAATTGTAGCCAACAGCATAGTTCGGTATTTTTCTGACGAAAAGAATATTCAGATAATAGAAAATCTTAAAAATGCAGGACTACAATTGGAACGAATTGAGAACGAGAATTTTAAAAATAAACTAAACGAGAAAAAAATTGTAATTTCAGGTACTTTCTCTATTTCTCGCGAAGAAATAAAAAAACTCATAGAATCGAATAATGGAAAGCTAATCTCCTCTATTTCAAACAAAACAGATTTATTTTTGTGCGGTGAAAACGTTGGACCAGCTAAACTAGAAAAGGCAAAAAAATTAAATATTGCGACTATTTATGAGGCTGATTTTATGAAATTAATCGAATAAATTTTATCTTTGTAAATGATATTAATTGATTTTTGAGGCATAAAATATACCAAACCGGTATCACAATTAATAAATTAAATTATCATATATCACTAATAATCAATGAATTAATATTAGTTTTATAAAATTTTGATAACAGTTTTGTAGTATTATTTTGCTAACTTTATCCTTAGACAAATGGATTTGAATGTTTTAAAGATGCTAATCCAATCGGCATGCGCTGATGGTGAATTAACCAACGAAAAAAAGAAACATCTACAAGAAAAAGCGAAACAAGCAAAAGTTAGCGCACTTGATTTGGATTTTTTGATTAACAATGAGTTAAAAAAAATAAATAAAAATAAAGCGCAAACTAGCCTAAATGCTTCATTAAATGATAAATCAGGTTTTGAAGCATACAATAAATCTGGCTTTGTTTCAATTGGTAGCATTACAGAGCAAGTATCTGAAAAAGATGATTTTACTGATATTAGCCAGCACAATACAACTGGCTCGATGAGCATTATTTTAAAAGCTAAATATTTTGGAAAATGGGTAGCAATTAAAGCAATTAAACCTGAATTTAAAAATAATCAGGTATTTCTTGAGCTTTTCGATAAAGAGTTTAAAAATACGTTTGAGCTTGAACATGAACATATTGTAAGAATTTATGGGAAATCAAAAAATATTGTAGATCCATACTATTTTATGGAATTTGTTGATGGAAATCAACTTTCGCAGATGATTGCTGACAACGGAATCAAAAGTGGTGCTCTCATTAAAAAAATTTCTACCCAAATTCTCTCAGCACTAGAGTATTGCCATAAAAAACAAATATTTCATAGAGATTTAAAACCTGAAAATATTTTAATTACTCATAAAGGAGATAATGTTAAGCTAATTGACTTTGGATTAGCTCTTTCTGATAATTACCAAGATATTTTGACCAATGCCGGAACACCTATTTACATGGCTCCCGAACAGAAAAAAAATGCTCAAGAAACTGATGGCAGAAGCGACATTTATTCGTTTGGGTTAATTTTAACACAGATGCTTTGTGGAAGCACAACTTACTTAGAATCAATCAATTTACGTTCTCCTAAAATTTCAAACATCTTAAAAAAATGCGTTGCTATCAATCCAAAAGATAGATATCAAAACGCTTCGGAAATTATTTACGAACTCAAAAATATTCCAATTTTAGATTTAAAATTTGAACTCAGACTTTCTACCAATAAAATTAATTTTGGAGAAATAGAAATGGGTGAAAATAAAATGAGTGAGGTTAAAATCATCAACAGAGGAATTGGAGTTTTGACTTGGAAAATAACGTCCAAAATACCTCAATATTTTTCTATTCAGCAAAAACATAATATTTTAACCATCACTTTCAAAGCTGAAAGTGCGTTTGAATTTAACGACGAATTTGTAATTTCGAGCAATGGAGGTGATGCATTACTCAAAGTTTTCGGAAAAGTTATCTCAAAACCACAATTAGCGACTGATATTGATAGTTTGGAATTCAATTCGCTGATTCCCGACAATCCAATGACCAAAAGAATTGAGGTATTTAATTCCGGTTCCGGTGTTTTGAATTGGACATTAAAAGAATCACCTATTTGGCTCATTTGCAAAGCGTTCAAAAATCATATATACATTGAATACGAATCTACAAAATTTGCATCACTCAAAGGAAATATTATAATCGAAAGCAATGGAGGAAGCAAAAATATTCCCATTTCCATTAAAGTAAACAACGGTAAAAACCCTATTTTAGATGTTTCACCTACACAAATAAGGTTTGAGGACGTTCCTTTGGGCGAAATGCGTGAAGCAATTGTTGATATTGAGAACATTGGAGCTGGTGAATTGAACTGGAAAGTTACAAAAATTTCTGAATGGTTGTTAATTGACAAGCTACCAACTGGACTTAAAATAACTTTTGTACCAAAAAAGGAAGGCAATTTTGTAGGAAATATTGTTATAAAAAGCAATGCATCTGACGAAAATATAACAATAAGTGCAAGTGTCATTAAAAAAATTTCATTTATCAAGAAAAATAAACAAAATATCTTAATTGCTGTTGCAACTTTTGCCGCATTATTTATTTTGTATTTAATTCCTTATGCAAAAATTGCAACTTTCATTAGCCAAACAGCAAAGCTAAATGAATCGACTCAATTAGCTAAAAACAAAGAAGTTAATCTAATTAGTAACGAAGAAAATCTGTGGCAAGCAACTGCTAAACAAAATTCAATTTCTGCATATTCCAACTTTATAAAGCAATATCCTGAAAGTAATTACTGTAAACTTGCCGATAGTTTAATACACTCAGAATCAGTTATTTGGAAAAACACTCTTTCTCTCGATAACAGAGTTTCATATTATAAATTTATGAAAAAATTTGAGAAAAGTGAAAATATAAAACTTGCGTATTTGCTTTTCAATCTGACTGATACAGCAGTTTGCTTTACAATAGTAGAAAATAGCGATTTTTTTATAACAGAAGATATTATGCTGGTTATAAAAAATAAACAGGTAAATGGTCGTTTACTTGGAAATTCACTCATTTCTGACTCCATTTGGATTTCGGATTTGACAGGAACACGCAGAAACGACACTTTATATATAAAACAAAATGATTTTTCGGGTTTGAAACTTAATTTTAAGTTAATTATTCGTGAAAACTCAGCAATTAAAAAAGACGAAAATGGACAAGAACTTGTCTATATGTCGAAAAAGTGCCAAAACTAAAAAAACTAAAACTTACATAAATCATAAAAAATATGAAACAAGTTCTCACATTTATTTTAAGTATCCTCTTTATTTCTAGTGGCTTTTCGCAAAATGACACCCGACAAAAAATAACGCTCGACGACGTTATGCGAAATTACACTTTTTACCCAAATTCGGTATATGGCATTCGTTCAATGAACGATGGCGAACATTACACTACGCTCGAAAACGGTGCAAGTATAGAGAAGTTTGATTACAAAACAGGAAATAAAATTTCCAATATTTTTGAAGTTAATAAATTTTCAGGTATAAAAATTAAAAATATTGCTGACTATGAGTTTTCTCAAACTGAGGAAAAATTAATAATATGGGGAAACAAAACACCAATTTACCGCCGCTCATTTACAGCAGATTACTATATTTATGATATTAAAACCGAAAAAATTAACCCTGTATCGGTAAATATGCCAGTTCAGTTGGCTACACTTTCACCTGACGGAAAATTTGTAGCTTTTGTGCGTACCAATAATATTTATGTAACAGATTTACAGACAGGAAATGAAATACAAATCACTTTTGATGGCGAAAAAAACAAAGTTATTTACGGCGCTCCCGACTGGGTTTACGAAGAAGAATTTGAATTTAGCAAAGCTTTGGCATGGTCAAATGACAGTAAAAGCTTAGCTTTCATGCGGTTTGATGAAAATGATGTTCCTGAATTTGGAATGACAATATTCAAAGGTTTAGCTCCTGCTTTAGAAAAGAATAAACTTTACCCAGAGTATAGAGTTTGGAAATATCCAAAAGCAGGCGATGGAAATTCTATTGTAAGTGTTCATATTTATAATATTGAAAATCAAAAGACTATAAAAACTGATGTAGGTAATGAAATTGACCAATACATCCCTAGAATACAATGGACTCAAAATACCGAAAAACTTTCTATTTTGCGCTTGAATAGATTGCAAAATAAATTGGAAATATTGCTTGCCGATGCAAAAACTGGTGAAACAAATATTATTTATACCGAAGAAAATAAATATTATATTGATGAAACTTTATTTGATTATATTACTTTTTTAAATGATGGTGAGCATTTTATACTTGTAAGCGAAAAAGATGGATTCACTCATATTTATCTCTACAATATAAAAGGACAAGAAATTAAACAAATTACAAAAGGGAACTTTGATGTAACTAATTTGTATGGCTACGACGAAAAAAATAAGGTTTTTTACTACCAAGCAGCAGAGATTTCTCCTTTGCAAAGAGAAGTTTATTCGATAAAAATTAGTGGCAAAGATAAAAAAAATCTTTCGGCAAAAACTGGCACTAATTCTGCCGATTTCAGCAAAACATTCAAATACTTCATAAATGAATTTTCAAATGCAAATACTCCTACTATTGTAACACTCAATGATGCCAATGGTAAGGAAATTAAAGTATTAGAAAATAATACTGAACTCTCAGAGCGTTTAAAAAAATATGCTTATCAAGAAAAAAGTTTCTTTAAATTTAAAACAGAACAAAATGTAGAATTAAATGGTTGGATAATTAAGCCAATAAATTTTGATGCTACGAAAAAATATCCAGTTTTGATGACACAATACTCTGGACCAAATTCACAATCGGCAACAGACGATTTTCAAGTTGGTTGGGAACAAGTTCTTGCTAATGAAGGATTTATTGTAGTTTGTGTTGATGGAAGAGGAACTGCCGCAAGAGGTGAAGAATTTAGAAAAATTACATATCTTCAGCTTGGAAAATATGAAATTGAAGATCAAATAGAAACTGCAAAGTATTTAGGTTCACTCGCTTATGTTGATAAAGAGCATGTTACTATTTGGGGTTGGTCGTATGGTGGATTTATGGCACTTCTTGGGATAACTAAAGGAGCTGACTACTTTTCGTCTGCTATAGCTGTTGCACCTGTAACAAACTGGCGTTATTACGATAACATTTATACTGAACGATTTATGCGTACTCCTCAAGAAAATCCTAACGGATACGATGACAATTCGCCAATCAATCATGTTAAAAAGTTTAAAGGTAAATTACTATTAGTTCATGGCACTGCTGATGATAATGTTCATTGGCAAAATTCTGCCGAATTTGTTGAAGCTATGGTACAGGAAGATAAGCAATTCCAAACTTTTTACTATACAAATAGAAACCATGGTATTTATGGTGGTAAAACTCGTTTGCATTTATATACTATGTTTCTTAATTTTTTAAAAGAAAATAACTAGAGCTAAAAATGCTCCTTATTTTGTTTAAGGCAATATATCTTTTTGAAATCACTTTTTTTAGCTAGAAGTTTTGCCAAAGCTTAAAAACTTTGGCAAAACTAATTACCAATAAACTTTATATAAATATAATTTTTACTAAAAACTGAAAATTAAAATACCTAATCTGGAAAAAGCTTAGCTAAATTCGTTTAACTCTGAAATTTGCATTGCCCAGATTTAAAAACTTTTAAATTAAGTTTCTAAAAAAAAAATATGAAAATTAACTATTTGATAATAAGCTTTTTGCTATTAATTATAAACGAATCACATGCTCAACATCCATATAACTTAAATTGGAAAAAAATAAAAACGGAGCATTTTGAAATAGTTTTTCCTGAGGAAATTTCAAATGAAGGACAACGTTTAGCAAATACCTTAGAATTTTTATATAAACCTGCATCTTCTACTTTATTTAATGATACAAAACGGATAAGTGTTTTCCTAAGTAATCAATCCGTAATTTCAAATGGCTACGTTTCAACCATTCCGCGCATGAGCCTTTTTTACACTACTCCTATGCAAGATGCTACCGTTTTAGGTTCAAACGATTGGCTTCAAACACTTGCTGTTCACGAATTTAGGCATGTAGTTCAAAACGATTTAGCCAATAGAAACTTTACTAAATTAGGAAGTATTTTTTATGGTTCGTACGGGCGTACAGGTTTAGCTTATTCCGAACCACTTTGGTATTCCGAAGGCGATGCCGTAGCAACAGAAACGCTATACTCACAACTTGGGCGAGGTAGAATGCCCTCATTTACAATGCTTATCAAAGCGCAATTACTTTCTGGCAAAAACTTTAAATACGAGAAAACTTACCTAGGTTCATACAAAGATTATTCACCAAGTCATTATGCTTTAGGCTATTTGCTAGAAATGCAAATGAGAAATGAATTTGGAAGCGATATTACTTACAAAACAATCGATAGAATGTCGAAATATTCATTTTTACCTTATGCATTTTCTCTAGCTTTAAAAAAAGAAATAGGGCAAAATGTACGACAATTTCACAAAAATACTTTTGATAAATACCAAAAAATATGGATAGACGAAACTGATAAAATAATAGAATCCAACAGGATAGAAATAATTAAAGACAAAAAACACTGGACAAATTACACTCATCCACAACTCATTGATTCTTCGATTTATGCAATTAAAAGTGGTTTAGATTGCGCACAAATATTAGTAGAAATTGATAATTTAGGAAACGAGCACAAAATTTTGCAATTCGAAACCGATAAAATTTCTGCAAATGCTGGAAAAATTGTTTGGTCAGATTTTTCAGCAAATGTGCGGTGGAGTGAAAAATCTTACTCTAATATTTATAGCTACGATGTAAAAAACAAAAAAAGTAAACAGGTAACTTTTAAAACACGCTACTTTGCTCCTACCCTTTCTCCAAATGGAAATTATATTGCTTGTATCGAATTTACAACTAATTCTAAAAGTAATTTGGTAATTTTAAATTCAAATTCTGGTGAAGTTTTGAAAACTTTTACCTTGCCAAACAACGATTTTATTCGTACTCCGGCGTGGTCTGAAAATGGAGAGCAAATTGTATTTTTACATACAACTGAGCTAGGGCAAGCTCTTTCTATATTAAATTTTAGTTCTGGAAAAATTACAAAACTATTAGACTATAACTTTAAAAATATAAGTAATCCCGTATTTTATAATGAATCAATTCTTTTCAATATGCCAGTAAATGGCAACGATAAAATATGTATGCTTGATACTACCTCTCATAAAATCTATTCAGTGGTGCAAACAAAATTTGGTTCTTTTAATCCATTTATTTCACATCGAAGTGCTATTTATCAATATTATACACCTAATGGATATAAAATTGCTTTCTCAAAAATTGAAAAGCAAAATTGGCAAGAAATAACTGAAATAGTCGATTACAATCAAACGTTAATTGACAAAGCGTTAAAACAAGAAGATTCTACAAAAATATTAAGCAAAGCTATTTTACCGGATTCTATTTACCAAATAAAAAAATACCCAAGACTATTAAATGCCTTAAATATACACGCTTGGGGCTTTTACTCAGGCGAGGAAGAATATGAGTTTACGTTGAAATCGAATAACAAACTAAATACACTATCCATTAATACTGGAATTTTATATAAACTCAACAACCAAAGTTTTAGTAAATATATTGATGCTGAATTTACCGCATTATTTCCAGTTTTTCATGTGGGTTTTACTACCGAAAACCGAAGCTATAGTTTTTATGAAAATGCTCAAAAAAACACAATTGATTGGAAAGAAAATACCAGTATTTTTGGAATTTATTTACCACTAAATTTTTCTGAAGGCAGCCTTATTCATGGATTAACAATTGGGTCTAACATTCAAATTATAAATAGAATAGCGCAAGAAAGTGTTGGCAACTACTCTATTCGTGAAGGTAATTTTACGCCAATTGCAAATTATGCGGTTTATCAGATTTACAAACAAAAAGCGAAACGAGATGTTGCACCACGTCTTGGAATTTATTTAAAAGCAATAGTTAGAACTACTCCTTTTGAGCAAACTTATGACGGTTGGCAGAAATTTTTTTCAAGCAAAATTTATTTGCCTAGCCCAATAAGACATGCTAATTTTTTAGTAGAAATAGCTTCTGAAACTAAAAAAAGTGATATTTTACTCTCTAATCAATTTGTCTATCCGCGAGGTTTTGAAATGGAAAATAATGAAAAGTTCGTTAAATTTTCGGCAAATTACCATTTTCCGCTGTTTCACCCTGACCTTAATATCCTTCAACTATTTTATATTAAAAGAGTTAGAACTAATTTATTTTACGATTACGGATTAGCCGGAACAATTGAAAATTTTGAAAATCAAACACAAACAAGTTTGCAATCAACTGGTATTGAACTATTTTTCGATTTCAATTTATTCAATATAAAATACGATTTCAATGCTGGATTTAGATATTCTTTTCGTTTAAATGACCAAAAAGGGATTTTTGAATTTTTGATGTTTGAAATACCAATAAATTAAATTTTCAAACCGTAGTTTTATGACCAACAAAAGTTATAGAAATAAAAAATAAACAGAAAATAAACTTTAGAATTCATTTGATTTGAGAAAACGTATAGCGATATAATAATCTCAAATTCAAGGAATTTTAATTAATTCAATTTTCAGGAAGCATAAATTTATTTAAAGTTTGCAATTTTTATTTTTTAGCTACGATAAAATTTGTATTTTCGCAGGCTGAAAAATATAACAAAAAATACGGAAAAATATAATGGCAGACGAACATTTCAACGACGACGAAAACTTAGAAATACTTGAAGACCAACATAATGATAGTA
>DZBP01000176.1 GCA_022729915.1 Draconibacterium orientale
TATCAAATTTAAGTTATTGATTTGAATAATCAAAACGATTTGTCAAAATTTGAGATTTTATTATTTATATTTTTTTGTAAAATTGCATATTTCAGTTATATATGATTGTTGTATAACATTTTATTGTTTTCGTCATATAAGTTTTAAAAAAACATTAAAGTAACCAATTAAAAATACAGCCCACAATTAAAATTCCTGTTGCAACTATACCCACAAATGTTAGAATTAAAGGCATTTTAAGAACTTTTTTTAATATTATAATTTCCGGAAGCGACAATCCTATTACCGACATCATAAATGCCAAAGCAGTTCCGAGCGGAACGCCTTTTTCTATCAAAACACTCACAATAGGAATTATTCCCGCAGCATTTGAATATAGCGGAACTCCGATTAATATTGATAATGGAACCGAATACCAATTTGATTTGTTCATTAAGGAAACCATAAAATTTTCGGGAACAAATCCGTGAATTCCGGCGCCGACGGCGATTCCTATAATTATATAAATCCAGACTTTTCCTACAATTTCTTTTACTGCCGAATATCCAAAATTTATTCTTTTTTCTATTGTGAGTTTTTCTTCAATCTGAGAATTTGTTCCAAATCGTGTTTTATAAACCCAATCGGCAACCCATTTTTCGAGTTTGAGTTTTCCTATTAGCCAACCCGAAAATATTGCTATCATCAAACCTGTTGAAATATATATTAGTGCAACTTTCCAACCGAACATTCCGAAAAGCAAAATTATTGCAATTTCGTTTATCATTGGAGCCGCAATTAAAAACGAAAAAGTAACTCCAAGCGGAACGCCGCTTTCAACAAAACCGAGAAACAAAGGAATTGCAGAGCATGAACAAAACGGTGTAACAATTCCAAGCAAACTTGCTAAAATATTTCCCGCAAATAAAGATTTGCCTTCCAATGCTTTACGGGTTCTTTCAGGTGTGAAATATGTGCGGATTATTCCTACAAAAAATATTATTAAAGTGAGAAGTAACAATACTTTTGGAACTTCAAAAATGAAAAAACGAATACTTTCGGTTAAATGATTTCCTTTTTCAAGCTTGAAAACCGAATCTATCAAAACATCTGTAATCGGTTGCAAATAATGATAAATTAAAACCCAGAGAACCAATAAAACGGGGATTATTTGAATGTGTTTAGATTTGAGAATGTTGAGATTCATTTTGTTAATTTGTAAATGTGCTAATGTGCTAATATGCTAATTTGCCAATGAGTTAATATATTAATGAGCTAATTTATTAATGAATTTAAATGCTAATTGTTTAATTTCTTTTTCGTTGTTGATATAATGCTTGATAACATTTTTTGAATTTCATATAACAAAAAGAATAAATGACTGCTATCGGGATAACTTTTTGAATGTTTGCATAATAATATCCAATATTCAGTTTCATCTGCTTTCTTTGCAGCAATTTTCATTTTATGAATAAAATCTTTTGCACTTTCTGAAGACTGAGCTTCTCGTATATTTGCACCAATCGAAGTGCCACTTCTTAGTAGCTGTTTTGCGATAGAATATTTTCTGTTCTCTTCCAATATTTCTGAATATTCAATAATTAGCAAAGCAAATTCGAAGCTTTTTTCTTTAATTATATTTCTTTTTTCATTCATAATTTATTCTTTTTAAAAATTTGCACATTAACACATTAGCACATTGGCAAATTAGCATATTTTCAAATTTTCAAATTAGTTTCATTTTTTGAAAAATATTTTTTCTTAAAATAGAAAGCCAAATTTACAAGTGCTATCATTACCGGAACTTCAACCAAAGGACCAACAACAGCTGCAAATGCTTCGCCCGAATTTATTGTAAATATTGCAATTGAAACAGCAATTGCCAATTCAAAATTATTACTTGCCGCTGTAAATGAAAGTGTTACAGATTGCTCGTAAGTAGCTCCGATTTTTTTACTCATAAAAAATGAAACTACAAACATAATTATGAAATATATCAATAGCGGAATTGCAATTATTAAAACATCAAGAGGAATTTTTATAATGTATTCGCCTTTTAACGAAAACATTACAATTATTGTAAATAATAAAGCAATCAAAGTAATTGGACTAATTTTTGGTATAAATTTGGTGTGATACCAAGTTTTGTCTTTTACTCTTATTAAAATGTAACGTGTTAAAAATCCGGCAATAAAAGGAATTCCCAAATAAATAAATACACTTTCGGCAATTTGCCCGATAGTGATATTTTCGACAATTGAATTTGTAGGGATACCAAACCAGCCGGGTAAAACTGCAACAAAAAAGTAGGCATAAACCGAGAAAAACAGCACCTGAAAAATTGAATTAAAAGCTACTAAACCTGCGGCATATTGAGTATCGCCTTTTGCCAAATCGTTCCAAACAATTACCATTGCAATACAACGAGCCAAACCTATCATTACAATTCCGTAAAAATATGGCAAATTTGCGTTGTCTTGTCCGGGAAACAATTTGAAAAACAAAACGGCAAGTGCAAACATCAAAATCGGTCCGATAATCCAATTTTGAACTAAAGATAAACCTAAAACTTTGAAATTTTTGAAAACGTCGCCCAATTCTTCGTATTTTACTTTTGCAAGAGGCGGAAACATCATAAGAATTAAACCAATTGCAATCGGTATATTTGTTGTGCTTTCGGGTGTAGGTTTAAGGTTTTCCCAAAAATTTGCAATTTCGGGAAATAACCAACCCGAAAAAATTCCTATAAACATTGCAAGAAATATCCACAATGTTAAATATCTGTCCAGAAAATTTAGTCGTTTGTTCATATTTTGCTGATAAGTAGATTTTTTTAATTTGAAAATTTGAAAATGTGGTAATTTGAAAATTTGTTAATGTTTTAGTATTTCCTTTCTTCAATCAATTTATTGCAATTCGGACAATAATAACAAATAGTATAACTGTCAAAATCTACTTCTTCCTTTAAAATGTCTTCTAAAAGTTTGGTTTCAAGTATATTATTTTCGTTATCTAAAATATTTTTTTTATAACTAATTGGATATCCGCAACTACAAAAATTTATAGTAATATTTTTATTAATTTTAATTTCTTTAAGTTCACTATTTAAAAAGTATAAAATTTCCGACTTTTTATTTTGCTTTACTATATCAATTAGCTTTTTTTTAATCTCGATATTAAATGAATTTTCGTACATTTTCGGTAAAAATTTATCGGTTTTTAGTATTTGTCAATTCTTTTCATTTACAATTTATTGTTTTTTAAAAATTAACACATTAGCAAATTAACTCATTAGCAAATTAGCAAATTCTTTTTTAATTTCATCTCTCACTCTTCTAAATTCGCTCATTATAAATTCGTCAGTTCCAACAGCTTCCGAAGGGTCTTCAAAACCAATGTGTAAGCGGTTTTTAACTTTTCCTGTAAATATCGGACAAGTTTCTTTTGCTCCGTCGCAAACTGTTATTACATAATCAAATTCCTTATTAAGAAATTCGGTTACCGATTTTGGCTTGTTTTTACTTAAATCTATCCCCAATTCGTTCATTATCTGAATGGCTTTGGGGTGAACTTTACCGCTTGGGTTTGTTCCGGCAGAAAAAACTTCCAATTTATCGTTGAAAGATTTTAAAAAACCTTCTGCCATTTGGCTTCTACAACTGTTTCCTGTACAAAGAATTAGTATTTTCATGTTTTTCAATTTTATAATGAAACTTTTTCTATATTTTAGTTTGAGATATTATTTAGCTCCCTTTGTTTTTAACACTTTAATAATTTCTTCTTCCGAAAAAAAACCTTCGTGGCGGAAAAATTCTTTTCCTTTGCTGTCTATAAAAACTTGCGTTGGTATTGCTTTAATATTATAAGTTTTTGCCCAAGGTTTTCCTTCTTCGGTCCAAACATCATAAAAAACAACCTTAACTTGTTTGTTGTATTTCTTTTCGATAGATTTCATTACCGGTTGCATTTTTTGGCAAGGAATGCACTTTACCGAGCCTAACTCAACAAAGGTTACTTTGTATTTTGTATTATTGCTGTTTGTTTGTGCCAATCCTGAAATGGAAACTGTTACTACGAACAGTATTAATAAAACTATATTTTTCATTTTACTTTGTTTTAGGGATTGCTGATGTGCTAATTTTTTTCAATTGAATACTTAACCAATTAATTAGCACATAAGCAAATAAAATAATTAGCATATTATTTATTGGCGCAATCAATGCATACTTTTTTATCGCCTTTTATTCGTCCGTATTCCATTACTGTCATTTCGCCGCATTCTTCACACACGAAACCGTCGAAACTGTCTTTTTTGGCTTCAAGTTCATAGTGGAAAACTTCCGAAATATTCATCAACATTTCTGCGGGTGCATTCATAACTCCTTCAATTAAAGGGTTTACAATTTCGGCAGGAACAACGCTTGCCGGCTTGCCGAGCATACGGTAGTCGGTAAAAAACTTCGATTTTTTGTTGTTCAACATCGTTTCGGCTTTTGGGGTAACACGAACCGCTTTGCCTGTTGCCCGGTCAACAACGGTAACTGCCCATTTTCCTTTGTGGGTTTTCTTTAAATTGCCTTTGCCGAAAGTTGTTCCCATAATAACTTGCAAACCGTCGCCGTAGCAAGTTGCACAATGATCTTCGCCAAGGTCAACAAAAGCTATCAACTGACCGTCTTTTGCGCGTTCTACGCCCAAAGCGTTCATGGCAGCTGCGCCAACTCTTAATCCCATTGGCATTGCTGGACATTTGTGTCCGTGAAATTTTTGCCCGAATTCGAGCCATTCTTGTGGATTTACCATTTTTGAAATCTCCTTATTAATTTAATTAAAATATATTTGTAATTGTATTTCGCCCAAATAGTTGTATGATGTTTCCGATTTTTGGGCTTTAAAATCGGTCATTATTTTTGTGTTTTTTGTAAAATAATAATTAAATCCTGCTCCAAACCACCAATTATTGTTGGTTGAAGGGTTTAAATCGTTATATTTTTCGGCAAATGTTGTAAGTTGATATTTTTCATTAAAAAGGTAATTTGTCAAAACATACCAACCGTTTGCTTTATCATTATTTATCTGTGCTTCCACATATTCTGTTTGAAATTCAAAATTTTTAATATGAAATTGAGTTTCAAGACCGAAACGTAAATCGTTGCCCGAAATTAAACTATCAGGCTCGTAAATGGTTGTGAGTGTTGAATTATTTAGTTTTCTATACGATACTGAACTTCCTATATTCCACCAAATATCTTTTTTGTTTAAAAATTTATAAGAAAAACGTGAAGTATAAAGCAAATAGTTGTCTTTGGCGTGCATCGGTTTGTCAACATTGGCATTAAATATTCCGAAACTAAAATGCAGAGGCAAAGTGTCGTTACCAAAAATATAATTTATTCCCATTTGACGCGCCATTTGTTTTTCGTTGTGCGTAAAGCCGTTAATAACATTTGCACGTTCTAAAACCGGAATTTCGTAATCGGGTTGCATTCGTTGCAACATAAAATCGGGAACAAACCTGCCGACACGAATTTTGCCGTAACCTTTTAGTCGAATATCAGCATAAGCATCTTGCATCATAATACTTTCGTCTTTGAATGAGCGATAAATCATCTGAATTTTATAAGAAATAAAATCTAATTTCGGAATGTCACCATATATCCAAAGTTTTGCACGGCGTATGGAAAATTCAGATATTTCATCAAAATCGCTTGCATAACGTGTTTGAATGTATCCGTTCCATTTTGGCAGGTTACTTTGTGCAAATGTTAACTTAAAATTTAAAATCAAAGATGCTATTAGAATGATTTTTGTTAGTTTCATATTAAATTCTTTTTATTTACATCTTCGCAAATTTCATTTTCGGTTTCAAATTCGAGTGTAGCATGTTGGATATTAACATGTTCCAACTCGTGTTTAATTCGTTTTTTAATTTCTTCTAATTTTAAAAAATTAGTTTGATTTATAATAACATGGGCTGTTAAAGCATTTTGGCTTGTGCTCATTGCCCAAACGTGCAAGTGGTGAACGTCAATCACTTCTTCAATTTCTTTTATTTCTTCAATTACTTTATCTAACTTAATTTCTTTCGGAACGCCGTCAAGTGTTAAGAACAAACTGTCTTTGAACAAACTCCAAGTAGAATAAAAAATCACGATTACAATTATTAAACTCATCACTAAATCGAGCCAATAAATTTGTAAAATTGAAATTAAAATACCTGAAATTACAACACCCAATGAAACGGCTGCATCTGCCATTAGATGCAAATATGCACCTTTGATGTTCAAGTCGTTTTCTTTATCTTTGAAAAACAAGAATGCAGAAACTGCATTTATCAAAATTCCGATTGTAGCAATTATTGAAATAGAAAATCCTTGAATTTCAACAGGATTATTTATTCGGGCAATGCTTTCGCGTAAAATTCCGCCAATTACAATAAATAAAACCACTGAATTTATTAAAGAAACTAAAATTGTTGATTTTCTATAACCGTAAGTAAATTTGTCGTTTGCTTTTATTTTTGATAGTTTGAATGCCAGCA
>DZBP01000037.1:0-3442 GCA_022729915.1 Draconibacterium orientale
CACGAAAGACTCGCTTGACCACTTCCCCCAATCGTCCCCGCCCAAGACCTACAAAACCTTTCGCCTGAGCAGTCCGCCCAAATAATTGCCGGCAACCACGAGATGCAAAACATTGTGTGAGCCGTTGAAGCCACCGATTACAACGACACCAATCTGGAACTTGAAACTACCGACACTATTGAAACCGACATACACCAGAACCTTTTGGACTTGCAATCCGGCGACAACTATCATAAACTTGAACTTTGAATGATTGGTCGCAACGATGCCAACCTCGACAAGCAATCCGCCACCGCCCTTGACCAAATTCACCAAAAAATACAAAAAAAAGGTTTTTTTGCGGTGTGAGTTGATTATTTTACAATAATTTCGAAGTTAATTTTGAGTTCTTCACCATTTTCATCTATCAAAGTTAAAATATGTTTCCCAACAGTAGGTGCAACAGAAATTTTATGAAAATCAGTAGTTTCCATAACAAATTTATTGTCGATATGCCAATAAATTTTTGTTCCGGCTATTCTATGTGCAGCTTCAAAAATAGCATTTCCTTTTTTTCCATCTATTTCTTTGGGTATAAACATCTGAGAATTGTGTTTGGGATAAATCACTTGCATAGAGCCATTTTTGCCAAATTTAGCATCTTTGCAATCTTCTCTAAAATGCGGAAGAATTTTATAATTTACATTCTTACTTTTATAATACCACTCCATAGCTGGAGGAAGTACAAACCACGAAACATTTTGCATATTATTGACTGATTCACAATCACTTGTAACTTGCCATTGTCCAGTAAAATCCAAATGAACAAGTTTGTGATAAGGACAAGCTTCGGTGCGCATTCCGGTATTCGGAATCCAAGCAGAGTCAATATTTGTGCAGAATTCAGAAGCTAAATGCCCACTTTCATGGCAAATTGCAGCTTTGTACATTTCATCGTAAGGAACTTCAAATTTAGGTAAATTTTCGGGTAATTTATCAAAAATATCAAATAAAACAGGTGCAGCCGCCTGAATACCAACTAAATCGGGTCTTCCTTCGCCATCAGCATTGCCAAGCCACACTCCCACAGCATATTCTGGAGTTACACCAATTGCCCAAGCGTCTCTAAAACCAAAACTTGTACCCGTTTTCCACGAAATACGTCTATTGGAAGCAAATAAATCCCAATTACTTTCATTATCAGGTCTTTCTACATAAACCATAGCTTCGAAAGTAGCCCAAATGGCTGCGGCACTTAAAATGCTACTTTTTTCTTTGCCTCTCTCCTGCTCTATTTGATTATTTTTCAAATAATTAGGAGCATGAATATCCATAGAATTATAAAATCCATTATTTACAGAATAATTATTCAAAACTCTTGCCATAGAGGCATAAATACCCGTCAAATCCCATAATTTTCCCTCGCAACCTCCTAAGATTAAAGACAATCCATAATAATCAGGATTTTGAGTTAAACTACTCAAACCTAATTTTTTCAATTTGAAATGAAATTTTTCAACTCCATATTTCTGCAACATCAAAACAGCAGGAACGTTGAGCGAGCGCGCCAAAGCTCTATCGGCAGGTACAGCACCATCGTGGTCAAGCTTGTAATTTTGTGGCATATAGCCATTTATGTATGTTGGAATGTCTGGAAACAACATTTTTGGCAAAGCAAAACCTTCAGTAAGCATAGAAGCGTAAAGCAGTGGTTTTAAGATACTTCCGGTGCTTCTATCGCCCATTATCACATCAACTTGCGAAGCATTTTCTTGGTCGTACAAATCGGTCAAATTGCCTACATAGGCTAAAACATTTCCAGTTTTTACATCAAGAACTAGTGCCGCAATGTTGTTTATTTGATTGGCTTTGTGAATTTTAGCATGTCTATTTGTTATTTCAATTATTTGCTTTTGCAATTCGATATCCAAAGTAGTTTTAACTCTAAAATCAAATTCATGTTCTAATTTTACTCTATCTAATAAATGCGGAGCAAAATGCGGGAAATCTTTTGGTTTTTCTGGTATTTCTTCTTCTAAAGAAAGTTGGTAAATTGCCGAGTCGATAATTTCTTCGTCAAGCAATTGTTTTAATAAACGATTACGCTTTTTAAGTAATTTCACTCTATTTTTACCTAAATGAATTAAAGAAGGCGAATTAGGCAAAACTGCTAATAGTGCGCTTTCAGCCCAAGAAAGTTTCTGAGGTTCGCTCCCAAAATAACGCCAAGCTGCTGTTTCTAAACCAATTATATTTCCTCCATAAGGAGCATTGGAAGCATAAAGTTTTAAAATTCTTTTCTTAGAATAGGTCAATTCCATTCTAAAAGCAAGAATTATTTCAATAATTTTTTCGGTAAAAGTACGTGGTGGATTATCGCGCGAAAGACGGATTACTTGCATCGAAATAGTACTTCCACCGCTCACAATGCTCAATGATTTTATATTTTGCCAAGCAGCTCTTGCTATTGAAAAAATATCGAAACCCAAATGATAATAGAATCGTTTGTCTTCGTAAACTCTCACACATTCAGCATATTTACTCGGAACATTTTCAATTTCAGGAAATCGCCATTGCGCATCTTCGGCTATTTTTGCAGCTAATAAATTTCCATCTTTATCTTCTAAAATAGTAGAAACAGGTTTGTTGAATAATTGAGAAGGAAGCGAAAACAAAAAAATTAGAAATACCAAAATACTTATTCCTAAGAGTATTTTTTGCCTTTTAGATAAATTTAAAAATCGTTGTTTTATTTTATTGTAAAGAATATGTACATTCATCAATTTTAAAATATTTTAAAATTTTAATTAAATGCGAACCAAAATTAATTCAATGTTTTAGTTTACCAAATACTTTAAAACTATTTGAAAACAAAAATAGCTACTTCTTTAAAAATAGCAAGTTTGCTCGAATATTTTTTTGGATATGCAATTTTAAGAATAAAATACCTCTTTTTAAATTACTGAAAATAAAAAAAGGAGCTATTTTTACTATCCATTTTTTAATTTTAATTGCAAAAAAAAGAACAAAAATAAGTAAAAAAAGTCTTTTTTACCTTTTTTTTAAGATTCACAAAATTACAAAAAAAGAATTAGTTTTCCAATTTTACTATTAGAATAAAATAAGGACAAACACAGTTTTAAGTACTTCATTTTTTTGTTATCAGCTAATTTTCAAATACTTGATAAAATTATCATTACAATTAATTTTAGTTAGATAGTTAAGTGTTAAAAAATTTGATTTTAACCTAAATTTAATCAATTTTTGTAAAAAAATTTTTAGCTATGAATAGAAATGAAATGATACAAACACTCAATTCGCCAACAGGCAGAAATTGGGACATCGTAGTTATTGGCGGCGGCGCAAGTGGCTTAGGTACAGCACTTGACGCAGCTGCAAGAGGTTACAAAACCTTGTTGGTAGAACAATCCGATTTTGCCAAAGGCACTTCGAGTAGAAGTAC
>DZBP01000037.1:3542-24306 GCA_022729915.1 Draconibacterium orientale
AAACCTTGTTGGTAGAACAATCCGATTTTGCCAAAGGCACTTCGAGTAGAAGTACAAAATTGGTACATGGTGGTGTTCGCTATTTAGCCCAAGGCGACATTTCTCTAGTTTTAGAAGCGTTGCAAGAGCGAGGTTTGTTGCGGCAAAATGCACCACATTTGGTTAGAAATCAATCGTTTGTGATTCCAAATTATACATGGTGGACAGGTCCTTTTTACACCGTTGGCATGAAGGTTTACGACATGATGGCGGGCAAACTTGGGCTTGGACCTTCTGAGCATATTACAAAGGAAGAAACGCTAAAAGCTATACCAAATATTTCTGACAAAGAGCTTACCGGAGGCGTAATTTATTACGATGGACAATTTGACGATGCTCGCTTGGCAATCAATTTAGCTCAAACTTTTGTTGAAAATTCAGGTGTTGCCATCAACTATATGAAGGCAGTGGGTTTGATAAAAAATGCCGAACAAATGATTTCGGGTGTGAAGCTAAAAGATATGGAAAGTGGTGAAAATTATGAAGTTGCAGCCAAAGTGGTAATAAATGCAACGGGTGTTTTTGCCGATGATGTGTTACAAATGGACAATCCACAACAAGCCAAAACAATAAAACCAAGTCAAGGCATTCATATTGTGTTAGATAAATCGTTTTTGCAAGGCGAATCGGCAATAATGATTCCAAAAACTTCTGATGGACGGGTGCTTTTTGCGGTTCCTTGGCATGGAAAAGTAGTGGTTGGCACAACAGATATTGGCATCGAATCGCCTAGTCTTGAGCCTCGTGCACTCGATGAAGAGATTGAATTTATACTTTCTACGGCTACGGAATATTTGAAGAAAGTTCCCAAAAGAAGCGATGTTTTGAGCATTTTTGCAGGTTTAAGACCACTTGCAGCTCCACAAGGCGACGAGCAAAATACCAAAGAAATTTCGAGAAGTCATAAAATTATTGTGGCACTTTCGGGTTTAATAACAATAACGGGAGGAAAATGGACTACTTACCGAAAAATGGCTGAAGATGCTGTAGATAAAGCTGCTTTAATTGGTGGCTTACCCGAAAGAGCTTGCGAAACCAAGAATATGCCTATTCATGGGTATGTAAAAAACTCTGATTGGTCTGATTTTCAATATATTTATGGCGTGGACAAACTTCATTTGAATCGTTTGGTTCAAAAAAATCCGGAACTTGCCGAAAAATTGCACGAACGATTGCCATTCACAAAAGTAGAAGTCGTTTGGGCAGTGCGCCAAGAAATGGCTCGAAATTTAGATGATGTGCTCGCACGCAGAGTAAGAGCTCTTTTTTTAGATGCCAGAGCAGCCATTGAAATGGCTCCTAAAGTTGCCGAAATATTAGCTAAAGAATTAAATTACAATCAATTATGGATTGAAAATCAAATTAACGAATTTACTGAATTAGCAAAAGGTTACATTTTAGATTAATTAGTGTTTGAAAGAAAACTATACTTTTCTGGCTTTTGCCCCTAAATCCCCGAAAGGGGACTTTTGAAACACGTTGATTTACAAATCCTTACAATAAGCCACTTTAGGGGTTTGGGGCTTTTTTTCCAAAGAGTAAGAGTTTTCTTTCTAACACTAATTAAGAAAACTTGCAATTTCTAATAAAAAAATTCTCAGAAAAAGATAAGTCATCTAATGAATTTACAAACAATTGATTTTCATTAGATGACTTTTTTTGTTAGCTTCAACAAACTAATTTACATTTACTCCTCTGTTCCAAAAATAGAAATCATCGAACGATGCGAATCCATTTTTTTAAGGTAAAAATCTTCATTATATCGAATAATATAAACGCTATTATTTTCGTAACCTCCAGAAGGTAAATTTTTTTCAAAATAAAATCCGGTATGCAATCCTTCAATCTCAATTTTCTCTTTCTCCATGCACGAATTAAAATTTTTACCGTATTTCTTTAAAATTTGACCGAAATAAAAAGTAATATCAAATCCATGCATTGCATATTCTGAAGGCTCATAATTATAAATGCTCTCAAATTTATTAGCAAAATCAATAACTTCAACAGCATCATCGTCAGAATAGGTATTGGTGTGGTAGTGAATATTCAAATTTCCATAATATTGGAAATCCATATTCGAAAAAGTTTCCCAGCGTCTTGAACCAAAAACAGCCACTAAGTATCTATCAACTACGGTCATTAATCGATTGAGCAAATTCGTAACAACAACCTCTTCTACTGATAATGTGAATATTACATTGGTTTTGTCCTTTACTAAAAGAGACTGGAGTTTATAAACTTCGGAGCTTTTTTTAAAGCTGATTTCTTGAAAACTACAATTTGCAGCCGCAAATTGAGCTCTCACAGATTCAAGCATTCTTAATTCGGTTTTTGTGCCTCCATGCACAATTACAATATTTTTATTATCAATTTTACTTATATATTCTGCTGTTTTTTTGATTCTTATATCGTCTGACGAGTTTACTTGAAACACATTTGGCAGTGAAAACACCAAACTGTCTTTGGATTCTAATGGTGAAATCAGATTAATATTTTTACCGGCAATTTCTTGAGCAAATGCCTTAATTTCAGCAGAATAAACTGGACCAATAATTAAATCCATTTCCGAAATAATTGGCATATTCGCAATATCTTTTACAGTTTGAACACTATTTCGAGTATCAAAAACATGCAAATCAATCGAAACTCCTAGTTTTCGCAATGAATCTAAAGCCAACAAAGTTCCTTCATAATATTCAATAAAAAGCTTAGAGTTCTGATAATATTTTATAGTTTTAGCAGCACTTTCACCAGTAAAACTCATATATTTATTTTCTTCTGTAAATAAAGGCAACAAAAGAGCAACTTTAAAAACTTGTCCTCCGTAGTTGAAATTACCACATGGATTATCTACAAAATCAATAACAGATTTCACATCGCCCGGGTTATCGTTATTATCTTGCTCAAAAACAACTTCTGCATGTTGTTTTTTTGCTGTGCGCGGAATTTTTAAAATATCACCTTCGGCTAATCCATCGGATACAAAAGAATTATTTTCAGTCAAAATTTCGGTACTAACATCATAAAGTTTAGCTATTGAAAAAAGTGTTTGCCCTTTTTCGACAGCATGGTATTTGTAATTGCTATCAAAAACAGGAATTTTGATGGTTTTTCCTTTTTCTAAGCCAGTCGAAATTGAAGGATTTACTAGCTTAATATCTTCTATATCAACATCATAAACTTTTGATATAGCATACAAACTTTCTTTTTTACCTACTTTGTGCAAGTAATACGAAATTCCGTTTATTGTAACTTTATCGATACTTTTTTCTTGCGCAAAGGCAGATGTGAAAACAAAAAGTAAAAGTAGTACCGTTGAATAAATTTTTTTTATTTTTTTCATGTATTTATTTTTTTTAAAGACCTAACAATAAATCACTTACAACAATTATTGCACTTAAAGTCTCATATTAAAATCCAATGAGGATTGTTCCATTCTATTTTTATTTTATTGATTTTGTTTCGAAAATGCTTACATTAAACTTTATTGGAAAAAATAAGTAGCCATACATGTAAATGAAGCTAACCTAATTATACTCGAATAATTATGAAGCATTTTACCAATTAAAAAAACTAAATTATTTTTTATTTGCTACTTATAAATTGCCGAATTTTAGCGCAATAAAATAGCAAAATTCAGGAACAAAATCTTTTTTTTGTCAATTCAAATTCCTACACAAAAATACAAATTCCTTTTATTTTATTCAAAATATTTTAACCCAAAGCCTCTTTCTTTTTTCATTAAGAACATAAGAAGGTTGGAAATTGGAAGGCACAATATTCTAATTATTTAATTTTCAACAATATAAATCTACTCTTAAAAAAATCGTGTAGTTACAAATCAATTTCTAGATTAGTAAATTTTTGTGTAATTTTAAAATTATAATCGGGATATTCAAAAATGGGCATTAATTTTTCAGTTTCACCTATAGAATATCCAAAAATAGTTTCGTATTCGGCAGAATCCTCTCCCATTTCTTCAAGTTGTACGAAATAATCGGCTATCGATTTGGATTCAATAATGATAACTCTTCCCATTTTATTAATAATTGGGCTGTGGTGCCTTGAGGTATCGTGTTCAAATTCAAGAATGCGTCTTCCACCTTTGGTTATTCCTACTACTCTAAATGTCAAGCTTTTGCCAACTCCTGGTAAATTCAAAACGTTTCTATCTGTTCCTAAAAAAGGGATATTTTCAAGTTTACGAATTCTGTCAATTTTTGCTTCCATGTTTTCGGCATCTTCCGGAAAATGCTTAATTTCATCGTAGTATTTCTTTGGAATAGAGCCAATTACCTTTTCTTCAAGTTGTTCTTGAACGGCACGCGCATTGGTAGCAAAATTGTGATAATTTTCTTTATAACCTTTTACCGTAAAAGTATAATAATTTATAACTCCTACGTCGTTCAACACGTTACGGAGTTTTGCAGAATGTCCACGCCTTGAAGCCGAAGTAGTAAAAACAAGCTGATTTGCAACAGTCCAACCTGCTGAAATTAAAAGCTTTATGCCTTGTAACGCTTCGGGAGTAACTTCCATAGGCGAAACAAAATGCGTTTGAACAAAAAATTGTTTTATCCCAATTTTAGATGCTTTACTTTTAAAATCTTTTAAAAGCATAACTAAATCATTCGTAATACGTTGTGGTAAATAAACAGGCAAACGAGTCCCTAAACGAACGCGAGTAATTTCAGCCAATTTTTCGCCTTCAGGCAAGTTTTCATTGTTTTTTTTCTTTTGAAGTGCCATATTATAAACGGCATCTAAAATATTTCTAAGAGCTGGAGTAGAACTCATAAAAGCATCGCCTCCGGTTATTAAAATATCTCTGAGCTGAGCATCTTCTTCAAAGTAAAGCATCAGTCTATCAAGCTTTTGCAGCCATGTTTCTTTTGGTTTTAGCTTGTTCAAATCAAAATTCAAATGCCCCGACTGAAAATCGTACATACGTTGGCACGAAACGCACAAACCACCACAAGCACGTCCGGTTGTGTCGGGAATTAAAATTGCAACTTCTGGGTAGCGCCTATGAATGTTGTGCAAAGAAGGCAAAATCCAACCGGCAGCATTCGGTTTTCCGGGCTGTACCGTATCTTCTTTTTCCCAAGCCACAATCTCGCCATATTCTTCGACCAACTGTTTGCTATGAAACAAATAGTCGCGCATAGCAAAATCTGCTCCCACCGAAAAACTATTTATTTTTGTATCAATAAGCGACAAAAAGTATGGGTTTACAAAAAATGGAATACCGGCTTTTTCAGCTTTGTATAAAATATTTAGAAGCTCCTCCGACAAGGAATTATCGAGCATTTCATTAAGTAATTTTGGATTTCTGATTGCAAACTTTAAATGAAAATGACTTATATCCCACCATTTGAGCACTTTAAAAAATTTCTGCTCAAACGACAAATCTGGCTCAAAAAAATAAATTTTACTCTGAATTTCGCCTTTTTCAATTATCCGAATTAAAATTTTGATTATTCTTTCTTTGTTTTCTTTCCTAACAGCAACAATTCGCGGGTCTAATCCCGATGGAAATTTATCCATCCATTTCAAAATCTGTTCTTTAGAAGGAGTATTTTCTTTCAATTTTCCGGTCAATTGTCGAAATAAAAATAGCATATCCACAAAAAAACCGTAACTAGCTCCACCTGTACCATCTTTTGCGGCGAGCCAAAGGTATTTCATTGGATTATTGACAATTAGCTCACCTTTTCTATTCAAATCTACAAATTTGCGTCCGGCATAATCAATGTAATCTAAAATTCGTATTGCAGCAATGGAGCGCCATTCTAATTTTTCAAAAGCTTGTCTTCCATTCAATTCGCGCTTATAATATGCCAATGCGTGCTCATTTTGTTCTAAAATTGAAAATGACCAAGCTCTAATTTCAAGCATTGCATGAGTTTCGTTTCTACTTTCTTTCAAAATTTTAGCAAGTAATGGATTTTCGTCCAAAATTTTAATTAAAATTTTATACGATTTTAAACTTATAGCTACCTTGTTATTTCTCTTATTTTTGAGCATTTTTATATAATAATTTAGTTTTGAAAAAAATAAGCACCAGCACAGTATTATTTGGCGCAATACATTATGTAATCAAATAAATTTTAAGCGCATAGCAAAATAAAATATTCAATTAAATTTGATTCACTACCTATTTTTGCTATTTGATAATTTTCAAGCACTTCGTTAAATTATTTTTTTTGATGTTTTACTACTTCATATTTTTCATTATACGCTTTTTTTAAGAAAAGTTCTCTTAAAAAAGCTTAAAAAACACAATAAAAAAAACGGAAATACAAAAAAAGAAAATGCAAATTTATTTTTAATCAAATCAAGTCATTTTAATAACGTAAAATAGTAGAAAATCTTATTTAAAGTGCAAAAAAAAATGAATATTAATACTAGTTTTAACGTAAAAAAAAAAATCTAAATCAGTAAAAAAAAATTAATTCGTAAAATTTAAGTTTTTTTTAATTATTTTTGCAAAATCTAATATTAATATGAAATAGTCTTCATTTTAACTTTAAAAACTAATAATCAATATGTTAACTAGGATTTATCCCATTTACCACAACAACAAAAAAATATACTATACAAATTGGTCAAATATAATTTCAACAGAAGAAGCTTTAGCAGCCATAAAAGAAACCTCTGATTTTATATTGCTTCAAAATGAATACGATATATTGGAAATAATTGACGTAAGCAACTCTTTTGCGTCGATAGAATCGTTAACAGAGCTTAAACGCATAGCTAAATTGACATCAAAATTTAGCAAAAAAAAGGCAATTATAGGTATTTCGAGTGCAAAAAAAATACTGCTCAACTCTGTAAATAGAATTGCAGGAACAAATATTAGAGCGTTTGATACGGTAGAAGAAGCAAAAGAATGGCTAACAAAAGAAGAAAAGTAGTATTTCTACTCTTGTGATTTGTTTTTGGTAAAAAAAGAAAAATTAACCTTTCCGTAGTTTTTTTGTTTGAAAAAAAATGGGAAAGTGGAAAAATCTGTTCTGAACGAATGCTCTATAATTAATAGAGTTTCGGGTTTTAAGTGCTGATTTTGAAATATTAAATCTGGAAGAGTTTCAATATTTGGTAAATCAAAAGGCGGGTCGGCAAAAATAATATCGTAGTGTAAAGGATTGTTTTTAATGAATTTAAAAACATCGGCTTTATAAAGCGCAATATTTTTTTCGGCTTTTAGCTCAGCAATTGTCTTCTGAACAAATCGAAAATGTTGGTTATCAATTTCTACAGCAGCAATATCATCGCACCCACGCGAAAAGAATTCATAACTTATACTTCCTGTTCCTGCAAACAAATCTAATACGCGAATTTCATCAAAATAATAATCATTTTCTAAGATATTAAAAAGGCTTTCCTTTGCAATATCGGTTGTAGGACGTGCACTAAAATTTTTTGGTGGCGAAAAACGCTTTCCTCTAAATTTACCGCTAACTATTCGCATATTTTGATTATAAGTAGTGACCCAGATTTAATTGTATATTTCATTTTACCAAGTACTTAAAAATTATTAGATTACAAAAAATTTGCACAGAATAAAATAGCACTTGTACTTGATTTGTTTAAAAATCAGATAAATTTATTGAGAATGAACATTAAAATATTAGAATTTGCTATACAGTAATATATATCAAATTATCAAAATAATGTTTATCTAATTTCAGTTCTTTGCTAAATGCAGCCTTAGGAAAATTGTCTTTAAATTTCACATTTTTAAAGAATCGCTTTAGTATTTTGTATGTTCCTACTTTGGTAGAAATATTACCCGAAAGTATGATTGGAACAGTATTTTCTAAAATATTCAGATTTTTTAGGCTCAAATGTATGTAATAAATAAAATCGTC
The DNA here is from genome assembly GCA_022729915.1 of Draconibacterium orientale. Classification (GTDB taxonomy): domain Bacteria; phylum Bacteroidota; class Bacteroidia; order Bacteroidales; family JAIFNL01; genus JAIFNL01. Next base: position 11,459 of record DZBP01000037.1, read on the forward strand.
GATGGTTTGATATTCAAAACTATTATTAAACAACAAATTGCCTGATTGTGCAACACAAATATTGAAAAAATCGTTGTCGATATTCAAATATACTTCTTTAGTATTTTTTGCGGTTGCATTTAAAAGTAAAGCCGATTCTACAAAGCTTGTATATTGATGGTAAATTTTATAATTTGTAAGATTAGCTGCTAAAATAGCTTTTGCTTTTTCAGGAAATGAAAAAACATTAATAATATCGGTATGTTCAATTTTATTGCTCAAAACAATTTCGGTTTCGGGCAAAAAGTGGTTGTAAGCAAAAAAAGTAGTTTTGCTTTCTTCCGTAAATAAAATTTCGGGTATTAAGGTTGCTTTTTGCGAAACAAACAAAAACGCAGTGGATTGGTAATTCAATTTGATAAGAGTTTCTTTTTCAAACACATAGTTCAATTTTCCAACCAATGTTTCCTCTTCGTTGGGAAAAGGATTGAACTTTACGAATACAAACTTTTTAAGAGCTATGCTATAAATACTGTAGCCATATTCTAATTTTCCAAATTGAATAGCTAACTTATATTTAGGAGCTTCAGTTTTTTTAAACTCGCTCGAAGAATATTCAAATTTTCTCATAATTCTACTTTTATACCGTCAATATTTCGTTCAATTAACAAAAAAACCAATTCATTTTTAGTTTCTTTTTTTATGCTTTTTTAAGAAAAAGAATCGCTTTTGTGCTTCCTGGTTTTGAAAAAAATAATTTTGCCAAGGTTATTCAAACTTTGGCAAAATATTGAATTTTAATGAATTACACGATAAATAAATAATTAATTCAATTACCCAAAGTAATTCCTAAAAAAACAAACCAGAGAAATTCAAATTATTCCCAATTACCAGCATTGTTGTTTGGTTCTTTAACATCTCCAACTTTCAAACCCGGAAATCGTTTCAATTTGTTGGCTTCAGCGTTCATATTAATAATTTCTTGCTTGGATAAACCATTCAAAATAACATTATTATGAGCATTAGCTTCAAAAACAGCTACGGTAATACCCGAAGCAGTAGGAATCGTATCTTTGGCTAAAAAGAAAATTTCGCCTTTCCCAAAAGGAATGAACTTAATAGAATCGAGTTGCGAAGCTTTTTTAAAAAGAGAATCTTTCACACTAACATAAGTAGTATCGCGCTTAATCAAACCTAAAGCCAAAGCTTCTGCATCGGTAGCAATAGTATCGGGACGTGTGCCTTCGGCTCTAACTACTCTAAACGACTCATTTTTAGCAAAATAAATTAAAGTATCCCAGTTGTCGCAATATTCACCACGCACTTGCTTGTAAGCAAGTTGCAATGATCTGATTTGCTTTAAACTTTCGATAACAGCATTGTATCTTCTCTCTTTTTCGTTTTGAAAAACAATAGGCTCTTTTATACTTTGATATAACTCATAAGATAAAAATGCTATAAGCAAAAATAATGCAATTTGAATTCCTAATTTCATGTTAATAATTTTTTTTTGAAATGATTAAAACAAATATCTATTCGACTGAAAAACAGTCTTTTTGATTTTTATTATGATTTTGAACTTTTTCTGTATGCTAATGTTTTTTAGAAGGTAATCAAATGCTTTTGAAATAAATAACTAATAACCAAAAACATACAAGAAAAAAATACAAGCAAAACAAATCGGCTATTCTGTTTGAAAGTAAATTTACTTTGCATTGCACGGTTTGCAAAAATATAAACTTTTTGGTTTTTTATGGCTCAAATGTAAAAAAATGTTCACTCTAAAAAAAAAGTTTCTTACATTTTTATTTAAATTTCTAATATACAATAAATTATAAGTATAGTTATTTAAGAAAATATTTTTTTCAAAATATAAAAATAACATTGAAATAGGCTTTTATCGATTACTATTGTTTAAACATCAACTTTAAAATTTGGATCAAGCGTTTAGTGATTTAGTACAAACTATGATTTTTTTTAAGAGGTTAACTACTTAAATAACATGCAAATAAATACTAGCTACCTTGCATGGCTTCAATAAAGTTTAAGAAAAGCAACTGTTTATCATAGTTTTTGGTTTATGAAAAAGCAATATAGAGAAAGTTAAGAAAGTAATAAAACAAATTAGAAGATTTTTTTTCTTTTTTTTAAATAAAACACGAAAAAAGTATAAAAAAAAACTAAAAAGTTTTAATAGTTTTTTCAACATGCATTTCATACATAACTAGCTATTATAATGCAAAATAAATGTGCAAACATTTACTTCAATTACGGTTTTTTTTTTAGTTTTTACTAAAATACAATATTTTACGTTACTATTATATAGAAATTTGAAAAAATAATAGCTTATTTTTGCGTTCAGTTTTTTTATTTAATCGAAATAAAAACTAAAAATAATCATTCTTGAAAAATCAAAAAAAAACACAAAACTATGAAACATTTTTTAGTAATTTTAATGCTATCCACATTCACAATGGCAAGTTATGGGCAGGTAGCAAAAAGCCAAATTCAGGGTCGAATCAATTTTATGGTTGAACCACGCGTTGAATTTGCTAAAATAGTATCCGACTATAATTTAATAGGTAGCGTTAGCGGAAATATTGTATTCAACAACAAAATCTTTTTTGGTGGCTACATCTCAAAAAAAGCGATTCCAGTAATGCACACAGACTTTATTTTAGGGCAAACTAATGATATAAGTTGCCAACATTTGGGCATAAACATTGGAGGAAACATTGTAGCACTGAAACGTAAAGAAAGTTATATTTTGCGAAAATCGAAAATAAGGGCAACTTTTGGCGCACGAATTGGAGGCGGAGTACTTTGGCTTAACGATGATAGTTGGAACAAAGTATCCTCGCGTGATTATTTCTACATTGCCCAAGCTTACGGCGGATTTTATTCAAAATTAGGCACTTTTGTAAATTTCACAATGGGAGGTTACATTCAAGCTGCCTATAGCATAGACAAACTTAATGCTTACATTACCAACAAAGATTTTTTAAGTCCAGGCGTATATGTTGCTTTTCAAATAAAAACGTTTAAATAAAAAGGTAGAGTGTGTTTTAACAAAAAAAAGAAAATTTTAGTTATTAACAAATTTATGCACACTTAACGAGCTTGATTATTCAATTAATTTTTAAAGCTCAAATTAAAAGTCTAAAAGATTTTTAAATCAAAAAAAAGAACCAAATATACTATTAGAACCTATTTTGTGAATATTCTATTAAAAAAAAACTGATTAATAAACTTTGACCTTATACTTAAATCTATCAATTGTAAATATTTTAATATTAGTAATTTAATAAAAAAAACAAACAAATTGTACAGTTTTTTTATATGTATTACATAATAATTATACGATTATGAAAACATTCTTTACTTCTTTGCCATTTTTTTGGACTTTTATTTCTCCAAACAATAAAAGCCGAAATGCAAAAGATTTTGAAAAATTAGAATTTCACGAAGCCAAAATTGTGCGAAAAGATAACGCGACTTATGTGAATAATGCTAAACAACTAATTATTAACAATTTGAATGAAGATGGATTCGAATTCATCTCAAACTATGTTTCTTTTGAAACCAAGAGGTATTTCAATTTAATTTCAAATAAATTGCTAATAGATAGGTATAAACAAGAAAGTTTAGCCGTTTCGGCAATACAGCTCGAAAATTTGAATGAGTGCAAAAATCTACACAAAAGCCTCAATGAAATAAATGAATCGCTTGAAATGAATGGAATTTTTCTGGGGTTTTTAAATTCGCAAAACCAGTGGAAAAAAAGCATAAAAAGTAGATTCGGTTTTCCGGCAGGGCATTTAATTATTTTCGTAACATTTTGCTGGCAAATGATATTGCAATTAGTAATGAAAAAAAGTACTATCAAAAGATATGCAAACCTCTCAAAAGCAGAACTTTATGGTCGATTGTACTATAATGGTTTCGAAATTATAGGCGAAAAAGAAACGGAAACGCAACTCTTTTTTGCAGCAAAAAAATTGGCGAAAAGTTGTAAAGAAGACAAAAAACATGGACTTTTTATAGTACTAAACCGAGTAGGCAAAAACGGAAAAAAGATAAAAGTTTACAAAATTCGTAGCATGTATCCTTATTCAGAATATTTGCAAGAATATATCTATGAGCACAATAACTTGCAAGATGGAGGAAAATTTAAAGACGATTTTAGAATTTCGCCAACCGGAAAATTCATTCGCAAAATGTGGATAGACGAAATTCCCATGTTTTTTAATCTACTTAAAGGAGATATGAAGATTTTTGGAGTAAGACCACTTAGTAATCAATATTTTGGACTTTACCCCAAAGAGTTGCAAGTTTTACGAACACAAACAAAACCCGGATTAGTACCTCCTTTTTACGTAGATATGCCGCGCACGCTCGATGAAATCATTCAGTCTGAAATGAATTATTTAAAAGCTTATCAAAAAGCCCCTTTAAAAACAGATTTTATTTATTTTTTCAAAGCTGTCAATAACATATTGTTGAGAGGAAAAAGAAGTCATTAATATTAAAAAAAAACATTAGTTCATCATATTAAAATATAAGGTATGGTATTTGAATGTTTTTTAGATAAAACATTAATACGCTTACTAAAAATGAAAACAAAACACACTTCAATAATTTTGATATTGTTATTAATATCAAATTTTTCATATACACAAAACAATTTTAGTGTAAAAGCATTCGGTTTGGGCTTTCATCCATTTTCGGAGGTGAACTTTGCTATTCTAACCAAAAAAATAGATGCAAACGGAAAATTTGCCTTTGAACCGGGTTTAATTCTTGCTTCCGAATTTTTTATAAATTCAAATATGGTCTCCATAAAGCCCATGCAATCAGTATATTTAGACAGAATGGGCAAGTTTGCCGGTTCTACTCATTTAGGTTTTAGAGCCTATCTTTACAATAAAAAAAGGCATTCGTTAGCACTCGGAATAGGTCCAACTCTTTTTTATCGACAAGACTGGTCAAACATAGAAAATTATGTAAACGAAGAGATTTATAGCAATTTCGATTCGTTTCAATACAAATTTTTTATGTTAAGCGGTGAAATTGAATACAATTATTATTTTTCAAAGCTCAATTATTTAACCTTTTCACTCAATCAAACGGATTTGCAAGGATTTACATTTTCTTTTGGAATGAAACAACTGTTCAAAAACAAAAAGAAAAAACACAATTCACGTAAAAAAGCATGCGACTGTCCGTCGTTTAGGTAAAAAAAGCAATGAAAAATAGGTTTATTTCTAAAAAAAAACATTTCAGGTCAAAAAATTTGTAGGTATTTTTTATTTTCAAAAAAAAAGTTTACCTTCGTATAATTAAAACTGTTTCTATTTTTTTTAGCTTGCGTTTCGTTATGGTTGAAGAGAATGTTTTTGTTGATAACCATTTTTCATGTTGTTAGCAAAATCAATAATTCAATACATTCAGATTCACAGCTTTCAGTTAGCCCAATTTCTATTTTTTAAAACTTTGTACAATAAACTTTGATTCCTTTTTTTTTTGAAAATGTTTTATGAAAAAAGTACTATTAATTGAAGATGATATGGTTTTGCGTGAAGCAACCGCCGATTTTTTACAAGAAGAAGGATTTAAAGTTTTCACGGCTCAAGACGGAATGCTAGGAATCAAATCGGCAATAAAGAATCTTCCCGACCTGATTTTGTGCGACATTGAAATGCCAAGTTTTAATGGTTACGAGGTTTATAGTATTTTGCAAGAAAATATTGACACACGCATAATCCCATTCATCTTTTTAACGGCAAGAGCTGAAAATGAAGACATTAGAGCAGCAATGCAAAAAGGAGTAGATGATTATATTACCAAACCATTTGACTACGACGAGCTTCTTCAAACAATAAAAATTCGTATTGAAAAGCGCGAACGACTTACCAAGGCAGCATCAGAAACCTACAAAACATTGTTTGAAAATTCGCTAACTGGTGTTTTTGTAATCACGGGCAGGCGGTTTGTGTATGTAAATAAACAATTTAGCAAAATTTTAGGATTTACACTCGAAGAACTTAACGACCAAAATTGGTTGAGCCTAATCAGTCAAGAAGACAAAAAACAACTGCTTTCTAAATTTAAAAGCATTTTGCTTGGAATTTATAAAATAATCAATGCTCAATTAAAAATAATTAGCAAAAAAAGGAAACTTTTAGTGCTCGAACTGAGTGCCGGCATCACCAATTACAAAGGAAAACCTTCGCTAATAGGCAATGTTATAGAGATTGAAAACAAACCTAAAACAGACATTTCGCTTTGGATAGAAGAAGTTTCAAAAACAGACTTAGACAAATTTGTAGAAATTCTTGAACAAAACCAAGATGACCTTTCGCCAGAATCGGTAGAAAGGCTTAAAAAACTATCCAATAATAGCAACAGCCAAAGCAAAGCCAAAGTAAATATTAAAATTTCAAAACGAGAGTTTGAAGTGCTCGATTTATTTTGTAAAGGTTTGACCAAACACGAAATAAGTGATAAACTTTTTTTGAGCGTTCGAACCGTTGAAAGACATAGGTCGCAATTAATAGAAAAAACTAAAACGCACAGCACCGTAGATTTGGTTTTATTTGCAATCAAAAACAAACTGATAGAAATAGAACTAGACTGAAAAAAGAGCGTTTCGATTATTTAAATTTTACAAAAAGCAAAGAAATAATTTTTGAATAAGATGCTAAATTTTTTTAATTTTATAAAAAAGAACAAAATTTTCGAGATTTTTGTTCCATTTTTGTTAAATTAATTTTTTTTTTGATTTCTTTTTCATTTTTACTCCTTCTCTGAATGTAAAATCGTTCGGATTGTCAGAGAAATGTAATTACCTCATATTCAATTAAATATTAACAATTTAGACTTAGCAATAAAATTAAACTTGTCGCTAATTGTCCAATAATGTCGAAAATGCGACAGAGGATTCGCAAAAAAAAAGAACTGGACAAAAAAAACAATTTAAAAGCAAAAAAAAATGGGTATTTTAACTATTTCACAGAATATGAAACAGCCTTATCTTTGCATCAGAAATTAAGTATTTATAATACATTTTTAATCAATAGTAAAAGTTTTTGTGTCTGCACGGTGTGAACCATGCAGGCAATTTTTAAAATTTCAAAGTAAATGTAAAGTAAATATTAAAAAAACAATAACAACCAAAACATTATTAATATTACCAGAAACATGGAAATATACAAAAGCGATTATGTGCAGGTTTATTTTGACGACAAAACTTCTTTACTTGAGCAGAAATATTCGGCTAAAGATTTTACAAGTATCAAATTTGTAAAAGAGCATAGAGAAATTTTAGAGTTGATAAAAAAAATAAAACCTGAAAAATTCTTAATCGATTTGACAGAAAGAGAAACGCCAATAAATGAAGTAAACGAAGAATGGCTATTGCGTGGTTTAATGCCCGAAGTAGTTAGAGGTGGACTTGAAAAAATGGCATTTATTGTGAACGATGAGTTCAACTCTCCTGTTAGCATTGAGCAAATAGCTGAAATGCAATCGAAAAGAATCATAGTGCCTCAGTATTTCGATGATATGGAAATAGCCAAGGATTGGTTACTAAACGAATAGAATTTTTTTTTCATAATTTCAAAAATCCTCAATTTATTTAACATTTTTACTGTCAGTTGTTTTAATTACCCGTGAAAACCACGGGTAATTTTTTTTTTTTGAATTTTTTGTAAAAAAATAATGGTTTAAATCATTTAATGTCTAATTGAATAGTGAACCCAATTAAATTGCCTATTTTGTTTGCCAAGTACTTAAAATTTAGTTGTTTCTAAAAATGTTAGCTAAAAATTAAATAGCATCAGTATTTATTTTTTAGCAGCCCATTTCCTCACTTCAGTTCTAAGCCACACATCGGCTTGGTTCACCCAGCGGAAATTCTCACGAATGTAAGCCATTGTTGCTTTTTCTATATCGCTATACGTTTCGCCATTTTTTATCATATCTAGCAATATTTCAGCATCTTCGAGTGATATTTTTCCGTAAATATTGTTTGCTACAGCTTTCTCAGCAGCTTCAATTAAGGCTACATCGTATGTATTGCCATCAATGATTATGTGTTTTTCCATTTTAAAATTCAATTAAGTATTTTGCAAATTTCATTTTACGAGTTGCAAAAACTTTATGTATTTGTAATTCTGTTTGGGTTATAAAACAAAAGATTTCGAATGCTCAAAAGAAAAGAAAGCATTGCGAAATAAGTCAAAAAAAAGAGTGCTGTTTAATAGAATAGTTTCAATAAAATTCAATTTAAAATTCTATTAAACAGCAATTTATTGTTATTTAGTGGCAGCCCATTTTCTAATTTCTGCTCTAAACCATTCGTCGGCTTTTTCAGTCCATTTAAAATTTTCACGAATGTATGCCATTGTAGCTTTTTCTACATCGGTGTAAGTATCACCATCTTTAACTTTCTCAAGCAAAACTTGAGCATCTTCAAAAGAAATTTTTCCATCGCCTTGTCCGGCTACTGCTTTTTCAGCTGCTTCAATTAAGTCGGCATCATATTTTACGCCGTCTATTGTTTTGTAATATCCCATATTGTTTAAATTTTTTAGAAAATAAATAATTAATTAGTAAATATTTTTATCCAAAGTTATGCAAAAAATATTGTTTTTCAAAAAAAAAATAAGTTTTTTTTTTGAGTTTAATTTTTATACGAAAAAGAACGAATAAAATAACCTTGTAAATTTCCATCATAAATATCAGAAAATCAATCGAAATGTATAGAAAATGAAGCAATGTAATTCTACAAATCTAAGGATTTGCTCAGAGTAAATTTAAAAATTGAGCCTTTTCCGAGCTCGCTTTCTACCAAAATGCGCCCTTTATAAATGTTTACAATGCGTTTCACAATTGATAATCCAATTCCTGAGCTATCTTTTTTGCGACTAGCGTCCACCATCTGAAATATTTTAAAAATACTTTCGTGATATTTTGGATCAATTCCCATTCCATTGTCTCGAACTTCAAATTGCCAATGGGTTTCTTGGTCTGAACAGCTTATTTTTATGCAACCATCAGGCTTGTTCATGTATTTAACAGCATTACTTATCAGATTTTGAAATACTTGCATAATTCTAACTTTATCTGCTTTAATACTAGGCAGTTCGGCTACTTCTATTTTAATACTTTCTGGCGGAACAATGAGCTCAATAATATCTTTAATCAGTATGTTCAAATCGATTAATTCAAATTCGCCTACAACATTGATGGCTCTAGAATACTGCAAAACGCCTTCTATCATGGAATCCATCGTTTTTACGCGTTCCACTAACATCGACATTTGTTGTTTTCCTTCGAGGTCGAATTTATCGGAATAATCCATTGAAATCCAAGTAGCTAGCTGACTTATTCCACGCAAAGGCGCTTTCAAATCGTGAGAAATAATGTATGCAAAATCGTTGAGCTCTTTATTAATCCGTTCGGTTTTTTCTTTTTGAATTTCGGCTTCTTCTTTCTGATGCGCCAAATTTTCGTTAATGATTTGAAGTTGATGGTTTTTCTCGTTCAATTCTTTGGTTCTTTCTTCCACTTTAAGCTCCAATTCGTATTTTTGTTGGTTAAAACGACTGAAACGAGTTCTATAATACATTATGAATGAAAGAATTACAGCTAAAACAACAAAAGCGTTGAATAAGTAAGTTTCCCAAAAAGGAGGTAAAATTTTAATGCGAATCAAAACCTGTGGTTTAGACCATTTTTTTGAATTCGGTTTCAACGCTTTTACCATAAACTCGTAATTTCCTTGTTTCAAATTGCTAAAAGTAACTTCATTTTTGTCTTGCTGATTCCAATTTTCGTCGCTACCTTTTAATTTATAGGCATAACTAATTTTGCTATTTTGATTAAAATACACCGCTGCAAATTTGATAGTAAACAGAGCATCAGCACTTTTAATTTCGATATTTTTGAGCGTGTTGATGTTCCTATTTTTCATAGACGTTTTAAATTCATGCTGTTTTTTTTTGTCAAAAAAAACAAAATCTGTCAGTTCTAAATGCAAAAAGTCGCTTTCATTCACTAATTTATCTGGTTTTATCAATATTAAACCATCAATATTACCGAAATATAAATCTTTGTTTCGTGCATTAGCACTTGCTCCCCAAAAAAATTGGTCAGAATTTAAACCCGAAGAAGTAACATAATTTGTAAATTCTCCGGTATTTATAATTAATTCAGAAATCCCGTTATCGGTAGCAAACCAGATATTTCCTTTTTTATCTTCCAAAATTCCATATACAATGTTGTTAGGCAAGCCATTAGAAGAATTAAAATTTTTAAATTTAACTTCTCTCTTTCCAATCCAATCCAATTCCGAAGCTTTCAAAAAATCAACACCACCTCCAAAAGTGCCAATCCACAAATTGTCTTTTGAGTCGATAAAAAGTGAAATAACCGAAGTGGAACTTATTGAACTTGATGTATTTAACTTTTCTTTCCACGATAGAATTTTATAGCCACTTTCAATGTTTTTATTTGGAATAAGGGCGTTGAGTCCGTTTCCCCAAGTTCCAGCCCAAATAACACCATTTTTGTCTTTTACCAGCGATTTTGATTGAAATTTATTTCCACTAACACTATTTTTGTTGTCGTAATCATAATAAAAATTTGTCCATTTTTGTGTTTCAATATCTAATTGATTAAGCCCATTTTCGGTTGAAACCCACAAAATACCATTACGTTCTTCATAAATAGCTTGCACTCTATTGTCGGAAATTGAATTAGTTTTTTCGGAAGTTTTATAATTTTTAATAACTTTAAGTGTTTGTTTATCAAAAAGAAATAAGCCTTTTCCCCATGAAGCAACCCAAAAATTGCCATCGCTATCTTCAGAAATAGCCGTAATTTCGGGTGCCAAATAATTGTCATCTAATATACTGTATTTCAGATTGGTAAACTCCTTTTTTTCAAAGTTGTAGCTAATCAAACCTTGTCCGAGTGTTCCAATCCATAAAATCCCATCTTTATCTTCATATACCGAGCGGACAGTTTTTCCGGCAAAACTTTCATTATTTCCCTGCTCGTGTGTAAAAAGCACAAAAGCTTCTTTTTCAACTAGTTTGCATACACCACTCTCCGTTCCTATCCATAAATTATCGTCTGCATCAGCCAAAACTCCTCGCAAACGATTATTTCTAAGCTGCGGCGTATTCTCAACATTTATATCAATAACCTTATTTTTTTCGCGCTTTACAATAACATAAAGTCCATGTTCGGTAGCAATTGCAAGATTTCCATTTTTTTTGCGTGTTATTGCAAAAATAGTTTCATTCAATTCAGAGTTTTTATGAAAAGCCGAAAATTTCCCAGTTTTCACATCAAGCATCTGTAAACCAGCACCATTAGTTCCTATCCACATCAATCCATCAGAATCTTGAAAAATAGAATAAATGCTGTTGCAAGGCAGCGAATTTTTGTTAAAAATATCTAATTGATAATGTTTAAATTTGTTTGTGGTTGGATTGAGCACATTCAGCCCATTGCTTTGCGTACCTATCCAAATATTTCCATCTTTGTCTTGATGAAGACTTCGTATATCATTGTTGGTCAATGAATTGAGATTGCTCTTTGAATACTTATAATGAGTAAATTTTTTGGTTTTTATATTAAATTTATCGAGCCCGCCACCCAAAGTACCAATCCACAAATTATTATTATTATCTAGCAACAAAGTCCATATATTGTTATTAGACAGAGAGTTATCTAATTTAGAATTGTGTTTATAAACCGTAAAATTATCCTTTTTCGGATTATATTTATTAAGACCTCCTCCTTGAGTTCCTACCCAAATATTGCCCGATTTATCAATTTTTAGTGCCCTTATAATGTTGTTAGAAAGCGAGTTTGGGGAGCCATCGCTCCTGTAAATCTTAAAATTAGAACCATCATATCGAATTAGTCCGTTAAGAGTTCCAAACCAAACAAACCCGTTTTTATCTTGCACAAAAGATGACGTAGAATTTGGTGTATTACCATTTACGTCTATAATTTCTGATACTTTTATGCTATGATTTTGACCTAAACTAACAAAAAAGGCAATAGCAAAAGAAAATGTAAAAAATATTTTTAGTATTTCTTTCATACATAATAGTTATTTTTCACCAACAAAAAAAGGGATTGATGTGTGAAAAAAATCAAAACTGTAAATTGCTTGTAAAAAATTTAAAACACAACTATAAAAAACATTCATATTTATGTGCTCTAAATTATTAAGACATCAAAAAAAATGCTGTTGTTTTATAAAAATATGTATGCAAGATATAAAAAATAGATTTAGCTTACAAATGAATTTAATAATTATTCCTTTTTTTCACTCAATTAACTAGTATTTATCTCATTTTCAAACAATTGCAATTCAGTAAAATACAGAAATTTTTAAAAGAAAGTTTTCGCAGCAATACTTTCGTTTAACTTGTACATACTTCATTATTAAGCTTATACATTAAATAACAATTAAATTTACAACGAAATGAGAAAAATCTTGTAGTATTGCATTTTAAAAAATCCAATATAGTATATCATGCATGAAATACATTTTTACATCAAAATCACTTCTACTTTTTAATCTAAAAAAAGCAATTCTAAAGGATTTTATAACTAATTTGTGGGTATTTAATAAAGTAAAACAAACGAGCTTAAAATAAAAATTTTCGGAAAAAATATCAAAAAAAGGGAAGAAATAAAAAAGAAAAGCTTAGAAAAAACAACAGTTATTTCGTAAATTTAGCTAAAAAAAAAGCGGTAATTCTTTACAAAGAAATTACCGCTTTAAGTAGCGAGACCCAGGATTGAACTGGGGACCTCATGATTATGAATCATGCGCTCTAACC